>NZ_JBQHVU010000020.1:0-44274 GCF_052064335.1 Candidatus Weimeria sp. HCP3S3_B5
TGAGGCTGCAATTTGAAGCTAGAGAAGGCTTGTGAGCTGAAGCCAGAGTAGGATGATTATCTGAATCTGAAAGAGGCTTTCGAACTGAAGCCAGAGAAGGATTATTATCTGGATCTGAAAAAGGCTGCGATCTGAGTCGAGAATAGGCTTGTGACTTTGTTAGGTCATGATTTCAGACCTAAGACCTAACCCCTCGTCCCTCGCTCCTCTCACCTCTCACCTCCCATCTCAGACCTATCCCCTCTTCCACCAGAAAGGAAAATAACATGACTAAGAACACAAAGTTTGTTTTCGTGACAGGCGGTGTCGTATCAGGACTTGGAAAAGGAATTACGGCGGCATCTCTTGGTAGACTGTTAAAGACCCGTGGCTATAAGGTCGCTTCAATGAAGCTTGATCCATATATGAATGTTGATCCGGGTACTATGAGTCCGTATCAGCATGGCGAGGTGTTCGTCACGGAGGATGGTGCGGAGACAGACCTTGATCTCGGTCATTACGAGAGGTTCATAGATGAGAATCTGAATAAGTTCTCGAACATGACATCCGGAAAGGTATACTGGAATGTGCTTAACCGAGAGAGATCCGGAGAGTACCTGGGACAGACAGTCCAGGTTATTCCTCATATCACGGATGAGATCAAGCATTTCATCTATCTCGGATCAGAGAGCACGAATGCAGATATCATGATAGTAGAGATCGGTGGAACGACAGGAGATATTGAGTCGCAGCCATTCCTTGAAGCCATAAGACAGGTTTCTCTGGAGAGAGGAGCAGGGAATACCCTCTTCATACATGTGACACTGGTTCCTTTCCTTGCAGGCTCCAATGAGCATAAGAGTAAGCCGACCCAGCATTCTGTAAAGGAGCTCCGCTCACTTGGAATTTCTCCTGATATAATAGTAGCAAGGGCCAATGAGCCGCTCGAGCAGAGCATAAAGGACAAGATAAGCCTCTTCTGTAATGTCAAGAAGGACTGTGTCATAGAGAATACGACAATGGAATCCCTTTATGAGGCGCCTCTGATGCTCCATGACAACGGACTTGATACAGTAGTCTGTCGTGAGTTGAATCTCGGAAACAAGAAGCCTGATCTGACAGAATGGCAGAATCTTGTCAAGAGGATTCATAATCTGAAGAAGAGTGTGAAGGTCGGAATAGTGGGAAAGTACGTAGCTCTGCATGACGCATACCTTTCTGTAAGAGAGGCACTCTATCACGGCGGATATGAAAATGATGCCAATGTAGAGATAGCATGGATCGATTCAGAGAAGATCACAGATGAGAATGTAGCCGATACCCTGAAAGGACTCGATGGAATGGTGGTTCCGGGAGGCTTTGGCGAAAGAGGTATCGAGGGCATGGTTACAGCCTGCAGATATGCCAGAGAAAATGATATCCCTTACCTTGGTATTTGCCTTGGAATGCAGATATCAGTGATAGAGTATGCCCGTGACGTGGTTGGGATTGATGATGCCAACAGCCGTGAATTTGATGAGAATGGAAAGCATCTGGTCATCGATCTTATGGAAGAGCAGATGCGGATAGTTAGAAAGGGCGGCACAATGCGTCTTGGAGCATATCCTTGCAAGATCGTAAAGGGTACCATGCTCGAGAAGGCATATGGACAGCATCAGGTAGATGAGCGTCACAGACACAGATTCGAGTTCAATAATGAATACAAGGAGACGCTTACTAAGGCAGGACTTAAGATCTCCGGAACCTCTCCGGATGGTTCTATAGTTGAGGCTGTTGAGGAGCCTAAGAACCGTTTCCATGTCGGAGTCCAGTTCCATCCTGAGTTCAAGAGCCGTCCTAATAAGGCGCATCCTCTGTTCAGAGAATTTATAACAGCATGCGTAAGTAAATAAAAAGACAGGGATCATGGATTAATGCTAATTCCTGAAGGCATTGAAAGACTTTAATATAGAGCCACCCAATTCTCATATGAGAATTGGGTGGCTCTATTTATCAAAGACAAGTCTCTTTATATCGGAGACCGGCATCCTTTGTCCCGTCCATTCATAGAATGATGATGCTCCCTGAAACAGGAGCATATATCTGCCATTGGCATAGCGGCAGCCCATTTCCCTGGCATAGGAAAGAAGAGTGGTTTCACAGGGATGGTATATGATATCTGATACAAAAAGCGAAGGACGCAGAAGCTCCTTTGGAACAAGACTATTTTTATCATCCTCCATGCCGACGTTTGTGGCATTTGTCAGGATATCTGAGGAAGCGATAGAAGCTCTCATGGCGTCCATATCCTCCATTGGGAAGAGGCGGACATTACAATCTGTTTCTGCTGACAGTCTGTCGACAAAATCCTGTACTGATCCGTATGTCTTGTTTCTGCGCTTTAAGATATCGATCTCCCTTAGTCCGGAAAGGGCGGCGGATACTGCAATGGATGTCGCAGCACCACCGGCGCCGAGAAGAGTCATCTTTTTACCGTGATAATCGAAGCCGGCATCTGAAAGCGAATCCAGATAACCGGTCCCGTCTGTGGTATCACCGATGAGCTCACCGTCATTATTTACCACAGTGTTTACAGAGCCCGACAGACGTGAGGCCTCGGTAATCCTGTCAAGGAAAGGGATGACTGAGCGCTTGAAGGGCATGGTCAGATTGAATCCGCCTGCGTTCATAAGACGAAGCGATGCGACAGCCTCTTCTATCTTGTCAGGCTCAATATCGAAGGCCAGATATACCATATTTATGCCTAGAAGCTCTGCCGCAGTCGTATGCATGATCGGGGAAATGCTGTGTCTGGCCGGATGTCCGAGAAGACAGAATAATCTTGTATGACCATCGATATTCATATCTTTTTCCTCAGGCCTGCTCAGCCATTTCGTAGAGAAGACGCTCAGTATCCTCCCAGCCCAGGCAGGCATCGGTGATCGACTGGCCGTAGGTTGTATGATCGGAGATTTTCTGATTGCCCTCGACCAGATAGCTTTCTATCATCACACCCTTGACAAGGCTGTGTATATCACTTGAGAAATGACGGTTGTGCATTACCTCGTGAACGATCCTTATCTGCTGCTTGAACTGCTTTCCTGAATTGGAATGGTTGGCATCAATGATAGCAGCAGGATTTACTACATCCATGTCGTTATACATGGAAAGAAGTCTGATCAGATCCTCGTAATGATAGTTCTGTGTTGTGTTACCATGCTTGCTTACGGCTCCGCGGAGAATGGTATGAGCCAGAGGATTGCCGCTGGTCTCCACCTCGTAGCCGGCAAAGGTGAAATGATGCGGATGCTGGGCAGCATAGACTGAATTGAGCATTACAGAGAAATCACCGCTTGTAGGATTCTTCATACCGCTTGCGACATCAAATCCGGAAACTGTCAGTCTGTGGTGCTGATCCTCTACTGATCTGGCGCCTATTGCAACATATGAGAGAAGATCATTCACATAGACCCAGTTCTCAGGATAGAGCATTTCGTCTGCTGCGCTCATTCCGAATTCGCTTATGGCTCTGATATGCATATGCCTCATGGCCTTAAGACCGGCGATCATATCTGGTTTCTCCATAGGGTCAGGCTGTGAGGCTATACCCTTGTAGCCCTCTCCTGTAGTACGGGGCTTATTCGTATAGATCCTTGGAACTACGAGTACAGCATCCTTGATCTTGTCAGCTACTCTTGAGAGCCTTTCGATATATTCAAGAACAGCATCCTCATTGTCCGCAGAGCATGGACCGATAATAGCCAGAAATCTGTCATCGGCGCCTGTTATTATATCTGCGATCTCCCTGTCTCTTTTTTTCTTCACCTCTCTGGCCTCCGCTGAGAGAGGAAGCTCCTCCTTTATTTCCTCAGGAGTAGGCATTTTCTTTAAGAAATTAAAACTCATCTGTTATTCCCTTTCCTTGAATTAAGTGCTTTCTTATGATAGAGTATTAAAGGAGTTTTGTCAATCAACCAGGAACCGTGAAAAGCTATATGAAAATAAGAAATCTTGAGATAAATAATGGAGTCCCGACTGTATGTATCCCGCTTACTGATACGGTACAGGAGGAAATGGTGGAGCATGCCGGCCATGTGACCCAGGAGACTGATATCATTGAATGGAGGATCGATCTCTGCACAGGTCTTAAGGACCTTGGGCAGGCACTTTCTGACCTGAGAGGGGCGGCATCCGATACTCCACTTCTTGCGACACTAAGGACTGAGATGGAGGGCGGAGGCTTCAGAGGAAGCTCATCCGAATATCGTGATATTATAATGCAGTGTGCCTCGAGCAGCTGCGTGGATCTTGTCGATGTGGAATACAGAGCACTTCCGGACCTTAAGGCATTTCTTAAAGCCATAAAGGATAATGGAGTGAGATCCGTGGTCTCACATCATGATTTTTCTGAGACGCCGGATGAGAAGGAGATGTATTCGATCCTTGAGGAGATGGCTGATACAGGGGCTGATATAGTAAAGCTTGCTGTAATGCCACGCACCGTTCATGATGTCTTATCCCTTCTGTCGGTCACTTACAGATTCCATGCTCTTCATCCAGATAAGCCTCTTGTCACGATGAGTATGGGACCGCTTGGAGTCTCAAGCAGGGTATGTGGTGGAACATTTGGCTCATGCATCACATTTGGATGCGATGGTAAGGCCAGCGCTCCCGGCCAGCTTGACTATCGTAAGCTTAAGGAAATGATCAGGATCCTTGATGAGGCAGGCAAAAGATGATATATCTTATCGGATTTATGGGATGTGGCAAGACATCCACAGGAATAGAGCTTGCAGGCTTACTTGGCTTTCCATTTCTTGATACCGACCAGCTTATCGTAGACAGGGAGGGCATGTCGATCCCCGATATTTTTGCAAAAGAGGGAGAGAGAGGCTTTCGGGAAATAGAGACTGCCGTGTTCAGGGATCTCTCAGGGGATACAAAGGATGCGGTCGTATCGTGCGGAGGCGGCGCTGTTTTAAGAGATGAGAATGTCATCCTTATGAAAAAGAGCGGAAGGGTGATCCGCCTCAGCGCAGATGCCAGGACAGTATATGACAGGGTGAAGGGGGACAGTAACCGCCCTCTTCTTATGAGCCCCGATCCGCTTTCCCGTATAAGGGAGCTTATGGCAGAGAGGGAGGAGGCCTATAGCAGGGCCTCTGATATCACGGTCGCGACCGATGGCCTGACACCTGCTGAGGTGGCCTCCAGAATACTGGCTGTCTTGACAAAGTAGGACCATACTGATATCATACAAAGGCACGGTTGCCTTTATGGGACACCATGCCTGTAGGCGTAGCGCAGCTGGATAGCGCGTCAGACTCCGACTCTGAAGGCCGTGGGTTCGAATCCCATCGTCTACATTTTTTTACTGCCGCTGATGCGGCAGTTCTTTTTTTTTATACTGGTATCGTGTTATGCCTGACTGATAAGCTGATCCCTATAAACAGAAAAGCCTGGTTGTGCCCTGTGGGAGTATTATGATTCCTGGCCCGGGTCTTTTTTTACTATGTTTTAACCATATGATCACACTTTTATCACAATAGGGCTGTATCATATGAATTGTCAAAGGGACAAACCCTTTGATGGAAATTGTTTTCGTTTTTCATACTCCCCCTCTTTTACAAGGAGCCCCGCGCGGGGCTCTTTTGTTTTATCATAACTGGTGGGAATTGTGCATCTGTTACAAATGTGTTATAATTGTTGACTGTAACTGTGACTTTTGTGAGAGCAAGGTTATGGGAATCATAAAGTATCAGGATTGGAGAAGGATAATGAAATTCCTGGATGAGATAAAGAAGTTTTTTTATAACAAGAGACATATAGAAGCGATAGTGCTGTCAGTTATTCTACTGGTAATCGTATCTGTGGTGCTATCCGAAGGCCCCGGAAGCATAAGTCATTACGGAGGGAGCGCTTCCTCAGGAGATGCAAGCATTTCAGGGGGCTCAGGTAAGACAGAAAAAACAGCCTACAAGAAGGAGAAGAAGGGGTCACAGCTGCATGATCTGCTTGAATCATATTATAAGGACTATGCGGCAGGCGATACGGATGATCTGGCAAAGATCGCCGATCCTATCTCGGATATGGAGAAGAGCTATATCAGGTTCATGAGCTCCATAGTCGATTCCTATGATATAGAACAGATCTATACGAAAAAGGGAGTAAGCGAGACGTCATGGCTTGTCTCGGCCTATGTCAATATGCACTTCAAGGGACTTAAGTCTGCGGCACCGGGACTTGATTTCTTCTATGTGGAGCAGGGAAGTAACGGCGCGCTCAGGATAAATAATCTATACAGCTCATTCAACCAGACCAACCGTGAGAATGTGATGGATCCTAAGGTCGTTTCTGCAATAGCCTCATTTGAGGAGCAGAAGGATGTTGTCGATCTGCAAACCAAGGTGCAGAAGGAGTATAACGAGATCTCACTTTCTGACAAGGACTTTGATGAATTCATGACTAAGACCTACCCTAAGAAGGTGAAGTCATGGCAGGCAAAGTACAGAGTAGTCGCGAAGAAGGCGAAGAAGGCAGAGGAGGCAAAGAAGAAGGCAGAGGAAAAGGCAGCTCGGAAGGAACAGAAGAAGGAAGAGGAAAAGAAGGAAGAGAGCACAGAGAGTAAGAATTCCGGAAAGCCTCTTTACAAGACAAAGACCAAGACCAATCTGAGAAAGCACTCCTCAGTAAATTCAGATATCATAAAGACACTTGCCAAGGGAACTAAGGTCACAAAGATAAAGGACAAGGGCAAGTGGATGAAGGTCAAGTACAATGATAAGACAGGATACATCAGGAAGATGTATCTGAAGAAGGTAAAGTCGTCATCGTCTTCATCTGAGAAATCTGATAAGGCCCAGAAGCCGAAAGAGGGGAAGAAGCTTATCCTTAAGGATACGCTTAATATCAGGAAGAAGCCTGATACGGATGCCAAAAGGATCAATCTCGCCTATGCGGGAGAAAAGGTTCTCGTAATAAAGAACCGTGATGACGGCTGGACCAAGGTTTCGTATCATCATAAGAAGGGATATGTCAAGACGGAGTATCTTAAGTAATGGAAGAGATAAGGATAAATAAATATCTGTCAGAATGCGGCTACTGCTCGAGAAGGGCTGCGGACAAGCTTGTAGAAGAGGGAAGGGTAACGGCTGATTCCAGAACGCTTACTACCGGAGATAAGGTGACAGAGTCAATGGATGTAAGAGTCGATGGAAAATCAGTAAAGCTCGAGACCAGACGGGTCGTCATTGCCTTTAACAAGCCGGCTGGCATAGTATGTACCTCAGATAAGAAGGAGCCGGACAATATCATAGACGCGATCTCATATCCAATCAGGATATATACTGTCGGCAGGCTTGACAAGGAATCCAGAGGACTGATTTTTCTTACAAATGACGGCGATTTCATGAACCAGATGACCGCTGCCAGATATCATCATGATAAGGAATACTATGTTACCGTAGACAAGGAGGTAACAGACGATTTTATAAAGAGGATGGCGGGTGGAGTCTATCTGCCTGAGCTGCGCCAGAGGACCAGGAGATGTCAGGTCAGAAAGATCAGATATGATTCATTTGCAATTACTCTTAATCAGGGCATGAACAGACAGATCAGACGGATGTGCGAGGCCTTAGGTTACAGGGTAAATGACCTGCAGAGGATAAGAATCTCAGGGTTGAATCTTAAGGCTCTTAATCTGCGAGAGGGAGAATACAGAGAGCTTACCGATGAAGAGATGAAAAAACTGGAGATACGATGAATTATCAGGATTATCAGGCGCTTTGTGATAAGATAAGCTATCACATGGATCTTTATTACAATAAGGATCGAAATGAGATAAGCGACTATGAGTATGATCAGCTGATGCAGAGTCTGAAGGAGGCGGAGAAGGAGCACCCTGAATGGATAAGCCCGGATTCTCCGACCCAGAGGATAGGCGGAAGTGTAAAGCGTGAGGCCGGAGTCAGGGTGACTCACAGAGTCCCGATGCTTTCAATAGAGGACGTTTTCGATAAGAATGAGGTAAGGGCATATGTGGCAAGAGTGCTTGCCGCGCATCCTGATGCCTCTTTTTCTGTTGAAAGAAAGATCGATGGACTTTCGATGACACTTCGATATGAGCATAGCGATTCTGACAATATGCTGCATCTGTCTCTGGCCGAGACGAGAGGAGACGGCTTTGTAGGAGAGGATGTGACTCTTAATGCAAGGGTCATACCAGATGTAAAAGAGACAATAGATCTGCCCTTCGAATATCTGGAGCTTCGCGGTGAGGTCTATATGAGCCATCAGGATTTCTTCAGATACAATGACGAGATGGAGGAGCAGGGGAAAAAGCCGGCTGCAAATCCGAGAAATCTGGCAGCAGGCACATTGAGACAGCTTGATCCGGAGGTCACAAGATCCCGTGGACTTAGGATGTTTATCTTTAATGTACAGGATGGACCGGCTGATTTCATGAAAAGCCATACACAAGCTCTTGCAGAGCTATCCAGGAAAGGGGTCCCGGTCGTTTATCATAAAAAGTGCGATAACGCCGACCAGGTGATAGCTGTGATCGATGAGATAGGATCCATGCGTGACGGACTGGCCTTTGATATAGATGGCGCAGTCGTAAAGATCGACCAGGTGGCATACAGAGGAGATTTCCCGGAGGGAGCCAAGTACAGCGCAGGTCATATAGCCTTTAAGTATCCTCCTGAGGAAAAGAGAGTCAGGATGGACCAGATAGAGGAGACGGTCGGCCGGACCGGAAAGATAGGCTTTATTGGACATATTTCCGATGAACAGACTAATAGGCCTGTAAGGCTGAACGGGACCAATGTGTCAAGAGTCACACTCCATAATCAGGACTATATAAACGAGAAAAGGATAGGAATAGGTGGTATCTATCTGCTGAAGAAGTCCGGAGACATAATACCAAAGATAAGCGGTACCGTGAAGGAGCCTGAACGGATCTATCATGTCGGAGATACATGCCCGGTATGCGGACATAAGCTTATAAAGGAAGCGGACACAGCAGATTATTACTGTATAAACCCTTCATGCCCATCCCAGCTTCTAAGGACCTTAAGCTATTTTACAAGCCGCGGATGTATGGATATAGCCGGACTTGGCGAGAAGCAGATAAAAAACCTTATAGATGCCGGATACCTGAAGGATTTTACCGATATTTACAGACTTAAGGACAGCCGCGATAAGCTTATAGCGGATGGTATAATAGGCAGGGAAAAAAATACTGACAAGATCCTTGCTGCAATAGAGGAATCAAAGACAAGAGGACCAGTAAGACTCTTAAGCGCTCTTGGCATAAGAAATGTAGGCGGCAGGACTGCCGCGGCTCTTATAGGTCATTTTCATTCGATAAGTGCTCTTTCAGAGGCCGGGAAGGATGAGCTTACTGAAATAACCGATGTAGGCCCTGTTATAGCAGATGACATAGTCAGCTTTTTTGCTCAGGATGATTCTAAAAAGCTTATAGCAGAGCTTAGGGATATGGGGCTCGTGATGGAGGAGAAGCCTGAGGAGAAGGGGACTGCGCTTTTGGGACTTACGATCGTTGTCACAGGGACTCTCCCTGGACTTGGCAGGGCAGAGGTAAAGGAGCTTATAGAAAAGAATGGCGGCAAATGCACAGGCTCTGTTAGCAGAAAAACAGACTATCTGGTGGCCGGAGAGGCAGCAGGCAGTAAGCTTGATAAGGCAAGGGAGCTTGGTATCCCTGTGATCACAGAGCAGGACCTTATCGGTATGATAGGGGATCCTACACATCAGGCTTAATGAATATTGCATTGTCATGGCTTAAGTGTAATGATAGTAGGAAAAGATGAGAGAAAGGAGCAGATTATGCCGATCAGAACTCAGGCTGATATGCCGGTCAATGAGATACTTGAACAGGAGAATATCTTTCTTATGGACGAGAACCGGGCAATGCACCAGGACATCCGCCCGATCGAGATAGGTATCCTTAATCTGATGCCTCTCAAGGAGGAAACCGAGCTTGCTCTTCTGCGTTCTCTTTCAAATACACCGCTGCAGATAGATGTGACCTTTGTCTGTACCAAATCACATCTGGCAACTCATACATCAAGGAGCCATCTGAATAAGTTCTATGAGACATATGATGATATAAAGGATCGCCAGATGGACGGCTTTATAGTCACAGGTGCGCCTGTCGAGCTTATGCCATTTGAGGAGGTCGATTACTGGGAGGAATTCACCCGGATACTGGACTGGGCCAGACAGAATGTGACCAGTACCATGTTTCTCTGCTGGGGCGCTCAGGCAGCAATGTATTATTATTACGGGATCGACAAGATCACGCTTCCGAAAAAGCTTTTCGGCGTCTATCCTCACAGGGTTTCCCACAGGAAGGTGCCGCTGGTAAGAGGCTTTGATGATATATTCTGGGCTCCTCATTCCAGAAATACAGAGGTGGATGATGAGGCGGTAAGAAAGGATGACAGGTTCATAATCCTTGCCGAATCCAATGAGGCCGGAATCTTTCTGGCTACGACCTGTGATGGAAGTGAGATCTACTGTATGGGACATCCTGAGTATGACAGGATGACTCTTGACAAGGAGTACAGAAGGGATCTGGCAAAGGGAATTCCTATTGATATGCCGGTGAACTATTATCCTGGTAATGATATGAATAAGAAGCCGCTCCTGCAGTGGAGAGGACATGCCAATACCCTTTATACCAACTGGCTCAACTATTATGTATATCAGAATACACCATATGAGATGAACAGAATCAAAAAAGAACTGATCTGACTGCTATAGTTTCCTGTCCTATAGATACTAATCAGATATGTCAGGTCAGCATAAATGCGGCGATAGAAAAACGGTACACCACGAGGATGTACCGTTTTTTTATTGCTTTTATGGGCAGGACCAAGGGATCCGGATGCCCTTGTCATGGATCACTGGTTATTGGACTTCTCGTTTTCCTTGACCTCACGCATCTTCATAGCTCTTACCTTCATAGGCAGACCGAACAGGGTGATGAAGCCCTGTGCGTCATGGTGGTCGTAGAGATCACCGGTTGTGAAGCTTGCCAGAGACTCATTATAGAGTGAGTAAGGTGATGTGGTGCCTGCCTTTATGATATTTCCCTTGTAGAGCTCGAAACGGACCTCTCCGGTAACCGGCTTCTGAACGGTCTTTGTAAACGCGATAAGACCCTCCATAGTAGGAGTATACCATTTGCCTTCGTATACCAGCTGAGCCATACGGTTTGCAACGTCCTTCTTGAAGTCCATTGTGTCACGGTCGAGAGTCAGCTCCTCCAGCTGCTTGTGAGCCTCACAGAGGATAGTTCCGCCCGGAGTCTCATAGACGCCGCGGCTCTTCATACCTACGACACGGTTTTCTACAATATCAATGATGCCGATTCCGTGCTTTCCGCCGAGACGGTTGAGCTCTCTTATGATATCAGCAACCTTCATCTTCTTTCCGTTGATCGATGTAGGAACGCCCTCCTCAAAGGTCATCGTAACGAACTCGCCCTGATCAGGAGCTTTCTGCGGGGTACTTGACAGAACGAGAAGATGGTCGTAATCAGGCTCGTTTGAAGGATCCTCTAGCTCGAGTCCCTCATGGCTTATATGCCAGAGATTCCTGTCACGGGAGTAGGACTGGTCTACTGAGAAAGGAAGGTTGATACCGTGAGCCTTTGCGTAGTCTATCTCGTCCTGTCTTGACTGAAGAGTCCATTTGTCATCACGCCATGGGGCAATGATCTTTATATCAGGTGCTAAAGCCTTGATAGAAAGCTCGAATCTGATCTGGTCATTACCCTTTCCTGTTGCTCCGTGACAGATAGCCACAGCGTTTTCCTTACGTGCGACCTCGACAAGCTTCTTTGCTATGCCAGGACGAGCCATAGAGGTGCCGAGCAGATACTTGTCCTCATATACAGCATCAGCCATCACGCATGGCATGATATAATTCTCTGCGAAGTCATCTGTGATATCCTCGATATAGAGCTTGCTGGCTCCTGAGAGCCTTGCCCTCTCCTCGAGACCATCAAGCTCCTCTTCCTGTCCGCAGTCAACGCAGCAGCAGATCACATCATATCCATAATTCTCCTTGAGCCACGGAATGATAGCCGTGGTGTCCAGTCCGCCGGAGTAAGCGAGTACAACCTTTTCTTTTGCCATTTCTGATCCTTTCATCAAGAATATATTTTTTAACATCTATATGTTACTACAAGTTTCTTTATGATTCAAGTGGAAATTTATACAAATGGCATGAATAAATATACGGATGCATTCATCAAAATCCAAAAAGAACTTTCCTAATACCACTTGAAAATTATAAGACAAAGATGTATTATTATTCAGTCACGAAAAAGGTACTTCATTTATGCCATGGTTGTGCTATCATAGTATTCGGAGTTTTTATTATGAATTATAGAGAAATGACAATTGATGATTTTGAAAAGGTGCATGCTCTGTGGATGTCGATACACGGGTTTGGCATAAGGAGTATAGATGACTCCAGAGAGGGAGTGGAGGCCTTTCTGAACAGGAATCCAGGATTCTCGGTAGTCGCAGAGGAAGGCGGACAGATAGTCGGAAGCATTCTCTGTGGCCATGACGGAAGGACAGCATGCTTCTATCATGTCTGTGTCCGTGAGGACAAGAGACGACAGGGTATAGGCAAGGATATGACGGTCTGGTGCATGAGAAAACTGAACCAGGCTCATGTAAATAAGATATCACTGGTTGCCTTCAAGGATAATTCGATCGGCAACAGCTTCTGGCAGCAGGAGGGATGGAAGGAGAGGGAGGATTATAATGTGTATGATTTTTATCTGAATGAGAAGAATATAACGGAGTTTAACAGGTGAAAACAAGGAGGCAATTATGCAATTAATAAAAGGCGGCGTTACCGCTCCAAAGGGTTTTATGGCAGCTCATGCTGCTGCCGGAGTAAAGTATGCAGGCAGGGATGACATGGCTATGATCGTCAGCAAGAAGCCATGCATAGCGGCTGGCACCTTTACAAGAAATGTAGTAAAGGCGGCTCCGGTTCTTTTTGATAAGGAGATAGTCGAGAAGTCCGATGAGGTCCATACAGTAGTTGTAAATGCCGGAATAGCAAATGCCTGTACCGGGGAGGAGGGCTTCTCATACTGCAGACAGACCGCAGAGGTAGCGGAGAGGGAACTGGGCTTCCCTTCTGATTCTACTCTTGTCGCATCGACTGGTGTTATAGGAATGCAGCTTCCTATGGACAGGGTAAAGGCCGGAGTAGTAAAGCTGGCAGGAGCGCTGGATGATAGTAATGAGGCATCAGATGCAGCTGCAGCGGCCATAATGACTACAGATACCAGGCCAAAGCAGGTCGCAGTAGGGGTGATGATGAGCGATGGAAGTGAGATCAGGATAGGAGCCATGGCCAAGGGCAGCGGAATGATCCATCCGGATATGTGCACTATGCTCTGCTTTATCACGACTGACTGCAATATAGACAAGCAGTTAATGAGCGAGGCCTTAAGGTCAGTCGTCTGTGATACCTTCAATATGATCTCTGTCGACGGTGATACATCGACAAACGATACCTGTCTTCTTCTGTCAAACGGAGAGGCAGGAAATAAGCGCATAGTATCTGAGGATAAGGACTTTGCAGCCTTTACAGAGGGACTTTTCTATGTGGCAAGAAAGATGGCCATGATGATGGCAGGAGATGGCGAGGGAGCCACGGCACTGTTTGAGGTGAAGGCAGTCCACTGCAGGGACAGGCAGGAGGCAAAGACCTTTGCCAAGTCTGTCATCACATCCAATCTGACAAAGGCAGCCATATTCGGACATGATGCCAACTGGGGAAGGATACTTTGTGCCCTTGGCTATTCAGGCGCATCCTTTGATCCGTCAAGGGTGGATATCTCTGTAGAGAGCGAAAACGGCAGGATAGAGCTTGTAAAGGATGGAGTCGCTACCGATTACAGCGAGGAACTGGCAAGCAGGGTCCTCTCAGCCGAAAAGGTCACCTGCATATGCGATATGAAGCAGGGTATAGAGGAGGCGACAGCCTGGGGCTGCGACCTGACCTATGACTATGTAAAGATAAATGCTGATTACAGAAGCTGACTTAGGAGTATAAATATATGATAATGCGTAAGGATGAGATGCAGACGGTGATGAAAAAGGCCGAGGTCCTTATAGAGGCACTGCCATACATCCAGAGATTTAACCGTAAGATAATGGTGGTAAAGTATGGTGGATCAGCCATGCTCGATGAGAATCTGAAGCAGCAGGTCATAAAGGATGTGACCCTGCTGAAGCTGGTAGGCTTCAAGCCCATAATAGTACATGGCGGAGGAAAGGAGATCTCCGAATGGGTAAAAAAGGACGGAAGAGAGCCACAGTTTATTAACGGACTTCGTGTCACGGACAAGCCTACAATGGATATAGCAGAAATGGTCCTTAACAGGGTAAACAAGTCACTTGTATCAATGGTCGAGCGTCTGGGAGTCAGGGCCTGCGGGATAAGCGGCAAGGACGGAGGTCTCCTTCATGTACAGAAGAAGTATTCTAATGGACAGGATATAGGTTTTGTAGGCGATGTGGACAGGGTAGATCCCAAGATCCTCTATGATCTTTTAGACAACGATTTCCTGCCAATAGTATGTCCTATAGGATTGGATGACGATTACAACACTTACAATATAAATGCCGACGATGCTGCAACAGCGATAGCGGAGGCAATGGAGGCGGACAAGCTGGTATTCCTTTCAGATACACCTGGAGTTCTTAAGGATAAGGACGATCCATCGTCACTTATATCTGAGCTTTCTGTAACAGAGGCAAGGGAGCTTATAGATGACGGAGTGATCCAGGGAGGAATGCTTCCAAAGGTAAAGAGCTGCATTGGTGCTATCACCAACGGAGTTCACAGGGTCCATGTCCTTGACGGAAGGATAGAGCATTGCCTGCTGCTCGAGTTCTTTACCAACAAGGGAATCGGAACAGCAATTTTATCAGATAACGAGGAAAGATACGATGAACAGGAATGAGTTTATGAATAAGGCCGAAGAGCATCTGATCCATGTATACAACCGTTTTCCGGTTGTCTTCGAAAGGGGAGAGGGAGTCTATCTCTATGATACGAACGGGAGAGAATATCTCGATTTCGGCAGCGGAATCGGTGTAATGGCCTTTGGCTACAACGATAAGGAATACAATGATGCGCTTAAGGCGCAGATAGACAAGATCATCCATACATCAAATCTCTTCTATCATGAGCCTCTTCTTCTGGCAGCAGAAAAGGTATGTAGGATCAGCGGAATGGATCGTGTCTTTTTTACCAATTCAGGTGCAGAGGCCATAGAGGGAGCCTTAAAGACCGCCAAGAAATATGCCTACAAGAAGCACGGAGCCGGAAAATACGAGATAATCGCCATGAGAAACAGCTTTCACGGACGCACGGTAGGAGCTGTTTCTGTCACAGGAACTTCAGAGTACAGGCAGCCATTCTATCCTCTGATGGATGGAGCCAGATTTGCTGATTTCAATGACATAAAAAGCGTCGAGGATCAGATAGACGAGAATACCTGCGCTATCATTACAGAGACAGTACAGGGAGAGGGCGGAGTGACCCCGGCCAGCAAGGAGTTCATTAAGGGACTTAGAAAGCTCTGCGATCAGCATGACATCCTTCTTATCCTTGATGAGATCCAGTGCGGAATGGGACGTACAGGCTCTATATTTACCTACAAGCAGTATGGGATCACACCTGATATCCTGACAACTGCAAAGGCACTCGGCGGAGGAGTTCCTGTCGGAGCCTTCCTTGTCACAGAAAAGGTTGCAGCCAATTCTCTTGAGCCAGGAGATCACGGCAGCACCTATGGCGGTAATCCGCTTGCCCTTAGCGCTGTAAGCAAGTCAATAGACATAATAGAAGGAAGGCATCTGCCTGAAAACGTGGTTGCCCTTACACCTTACTTTGAGAGCATCCTTGATTCGTTTACGGAAAAGTATTCCTTTATCAGGGGGCACAGAGGCATGGGCTTCATGCAGGGACTAATAGTCGATAAGAGCATCCCTGTAGGAGGAATCTTAAACAAGGCTCTTGATGAGGGACTCGTCATACTTTCCGCAGAAGGCAATCTGATCCGTTTCCTGCCGCCTCTTATAATGGATAAGGATGGCTTTGATCAGATGGAAGAAAAATTAAATAAAGTATTTGCTGCTATTTAGCCTTGCAGAAATCTCATCTTTCATTTAGAATATAAGGAGCAGTTACCGGATACTCCCTGAAAGGAGATCCGATTATGAAAAAAGGTTTGATAACAGCTCTTGTGATGCTCATGCTTATGCTTGCTTCCTGCGCAGACAGCTCCTATCTGGAGAAGTCCAATGCCCGAGGAGACTTAGAATCTGTCTCCTCCTCTGATAAGGAAAGCGTGAAGGCGACAGAGGACAGAATCTTTGTGCAGATAGAGGGCGCAGTGAAGTCTCCAGGTGTATACCAGATGGAGCAGGGCGACAGGGTCTTTGCTCTGATCGAAAAGGCAGGAGGCTTCAGAAAGGATGCCTATACAGTTGATATCAATCAGGCAGAGCCACTTAGCGATGGAATGAAGCTTATCGTATCCACAAAGGATGAAAGAAAGCAGCAGGCAAGCGGGACCGCCTCATCTGAAGGATCGCAGATAGATATCAATACAGCGGATTCTGCTGAGCTTATGACTATAAGCGGCATAGGCCCGGGAAAGGCTGCTGCCATTATAGAGTACAGGGAGCAGAACGGGAGATTTTCCTCTACAGAGGATATCACTAAGGTAAGCGGTATAGGTGAGAGCACCTACAAGAGGATCAAGGACAGGATAAGGGTTTAGTATGGCACGGGTTCTGATAGTCGATGATGAGGAGCATATCATTAAGGGAGTCAAGCTTGTATTAGAGCATGACGGAATGGAGTGCGACTGCGCATATGATGGCGCGAGCGCCCTTGAGAAGGCATTGAGTGAGGATTATGATATAATCCTTCTTGACCTTATGCTTCCTAAGATGGACGGATATGAGGTCTGTCAGAGGATCAGGGAGAAGTCACAGGTCCCTATCATCATGCTTACCGCAAAGGGAGACGACATGGACAAGATCATGGGTCTCGAGTACGGAGCTGACGACTATATCACAAAGCCCTTTAATGTCCTGGAAGTCCGTGCCAGAGTCAAGGCCATTCTAAGGAGAATGCAGCACAGTGAGTCATCCGATGAGGTCATCGAGAATGGCGACATCAGGATCGATACATCGAGTCGGAGACTCTTTATCAAGGGAAAGGAGCTTAATCTCACAAGCAAGGAGTTTGAGATGCTCTATCTCCTTGTAAGTCACCCTGGAAAGGTCTACAGCAGGGATGCTCTGCTGAAGGAGGTCTGGGGAGAGGATTTCCCGGGAGACGCGAGGACAGTAGATGTACATATAAGGAGACTCCGCGAAAAGATAGAGCCCAACCCATCGGAGCCGAAGTACGTACTTACCAAATGGGGGCTCGGATATTATTATCAGAAATGAAGCTTATTTTTTCTCTCGAAAAGAAACTTCATAGCATGAGGGCGGCGATCTTTCTCGCCCTTCTTTTATTGGGAGTCATCCCTGGTGTGATCACAGGGGGGATCTTTTTTCGTATGTATGAGAGCAGGGCTCTGGATATGGATGCAGTATCCATGACCAACCAGACTCAGCTGCTCTCTGACCAGATACTCTCGACCGGTTATCTGAAGAATACCCAGGTGGATGAGATCAATACCCAGCTCAAGGCCCTTGGCAATATCTATTCCGGAAGGATCATAATCATTGACAATTCCCTTCGCGTAGTAAAGGATACCTATGATATCAGTGAGGGAAAGACCTTTGTCTGGAAAAATGTGATCGAATCCTTAAGAGGACAGAGGACATCTGTCTATGACAGGGTAAGTCACTGCCTTATCATAACAGTTCCTATTCAGAACAGTGATTCCTCCAACAATATAGAGGGCGTGATACTTGTGACTAGATCCACGGAGAATATGGAGCAGAATCTTTCCTTCTACAGGAATCTCCTTGTCTATCTGTCTATAGTCATCATTGTAGTTGTATTTCTATTATCATGTCTGCTTGCCGACCGCTTCACCAGACCACTCCACAAGCTATCCGATGCAATAAAGGATTCACAGGAGCTGCATGACGAGGTCGCAGTAGAGGACTTCACTGAGACAGGGGATATCTCTCATAATTATAATGAGGTAATGAGAAAGATGAGGGCCATCGACGAGTCGAGGCAGGAATTCGTATCTAACGTCTCACATGAGCTGAAGACCCCTCTTACATCTATGAAGGTTCTTGCCGACTCGCTTAATGCTATGGAGGATGAGGCCACTATAGATATGTATCAGGACTTCATGCATGATATCACTCAGGAGATAGACAGGGAGACAAAGATCATAAATGATCTGCTTTCTCTTGTAAGGATGGATAAATCAGGAGCCACCTTAAATATCACCTCGGTAAATATAAATGATATGCTTGAGTCTCTTCTTAAGCGCCTGGGGCCAATAGCTAAGAAACAGAATGTCGAGCTTGTGCTCGAGAGCTTTCGGCCTGTGACAGCCGAGGTCGATGAGGTCAAGCTGTCACTTGGTATCATGAATCTGATAGAGAATGGTATCAAGTATAATGACAAGGGTGGTTATGTCCATGTGACCTTAAATGCCGATCATCAGTACTTCTATATAAGCATTGAGGACAATGGAATGGGAATTCCAAAGGATTCGATAGAGCATATTTTTGACAGATTCTACCGCGTGGACAAATCCCATTCCAGGGAGATAGGAGGAACCGGACTCGGACTTGCTATCACGAAGAATGCGATAGATATGCACAGGGGCCTGATAAAGGTCCATTCCGAGGTTGGTGAAGGCACCACCTTTGATGTGAGGGTTCCTCTTATCTATATAAAGGAGCAGGCATGAAAAAGCTGATCAGAAAGACTCTTGTGATCCTTCTTTTATTTACCCTTATAATAAGCATGGCCTCCTGCACTAACAGACCGGAGGGCCGGGAAAAGAAGGAGAGGGGCAGTATAGAGGTGTATTTCCTTAACCAGACCAAAAGCGCTCTTTATCCGGTGGAAACTAATATAAAGGGACAGACGCCACGGGTTAAGGCAGAAAAGGCCATAGATATGCTCTCTACAGCTCAGGAGGATTCAGATTATGTGAACTCCATCCCGTCAAGCATAATGGTTAGAAGCTTCTGGATAAAGAATAAGAATCTTACTATCTCATTTACCCGTGCCTACAGAAATATGAACAGGGTAAACGAGGCCCTTATGAGAGCCTCTCTTGTAAAGACCCTGGTCCAGATCGACGGAATAGATACTGTGACATTTCGGGTAGTAAATGACCAGATAACCGATAGCCAGGGTAATCCTATAGGAGCCATGAACGCAGAATCCTTTGTCGATGATTTTGGAAGCGAGCAGGATTCTACAAAGGCACTTGAGCTGGTGCTTTACTGTCCGGCTGCTGACGGAAGCGGTCTGATCCGGGAGAAAAGAGACGTCCATGTAAACGAGAACGTGCCTCTGGCTACTGCAGTGATAAGACAGCTGCAGAAGAATCCTGATTCCAACGGAGCCCTTGTGACGCTGCCTTCTTCAGTCAAGGTCCTGTCTGTCAATGTAAATGACGGTATCTGCTATGTGGACCTCGATCAGTCGATCGACAATTTAGACAGCAGGGTATCGACCAACATGAGGATCTATTCGATCGTCGATTCGCTCTGTGAGCTTGGTCAGATATCAAGGGTCCAGATCCTTGTAGGCTCAGGAGATCAGGCCTCAGTGATCACAGACGATGAAAAGAACGGGACCTACAGCCCGAATCTGGATTTCGTGGTCAATGACTGAGAGCCGTGCTTATCTCTCCTGATTCCAAAAGCATGATCTGTCCACTGTCTATAGTACAAAGATAGGGAATGCCCTTTTCCTTAAGACGTGAGAGTGTATCACTTCCGGGATGGCCGTATCTGTTACCGGCTCCGGCTGATATGATCACAAGGTCCGGATCGGTCGCAGAAAGCCATTCCTCACAGTTAGAATAATTGCTCCCGTGATGGGCTGACTTTAGTATCAGTCTCTCACCGGGGCTTTTTCTTATTTTTGAACCATATCGCTTAAGGATATACTTTTCCTGGTCTGCGCCGATATCACCAGTTTCTATTATACGGATGCTTTTTCCATTGTCTGGTCTTATAGTTATAAGAGTCACAAGGCTGTTCTCATTGGCTCCCTCAAAGTCGCTTACATTATCCGGGAAAAGAGTCTCTATGGTAAAGAGGCGGCAGGAGAGCCTGTCGCCTCCGTTGAGGTAGCTTATTGCTATTCCGCTTTTGCGGCACAGTTCCTCTATCATAGTAAGCTTCTCATCCTTTTCGATCCCTGAAGAAAGGTAGAGTCTTCTGATAGGATAGCCCTTTTTGGCAAGCTCTACAAATCCGCTTATATGGTCGTCGTCCAGATGGGTCAGGAAGTATCCCTCTATTGATGATATTCCTCTGTATTTAAGAGAAGGTATTATAACATTTTTGCCGATGGATGAGCTGCTGGAGCTTCCGCCATCGAACATAAAGCAGCGTCCGTTAGAGCTTGTGAGCATCATTCCATCCCCCTGCCCGACATCAAGCATTGCAAAGGAATCGCTGTGGGCTGGATGGGAGAGTATGGCTATAAGGAGCAGGGAAAGCACAGTAAAGACCGTAAATGTCCTTCCGCTTCCAAAGACAGGAAAAAGCTTAAGCTTGGACCAGGTCCTTTTGGTGAAACGCATAGTAAACAGCCTGCGGTACTGAAGCCTTAAGGCAAGGGAAATAAGTATCACAATAAGGAGGCAGACAAGTATCTTTGCAGGGCCAATCCTTCCTGTTACAACAGAAGAAAGCGTAAGCCCCTTGAAGCCGGAGGAGAAAAGCTCATAGAGGTAGAGAATCAGATGGCAGGGGAAGAGTATGATCCTTGCCATAAGAGTGGAGAAAAGGCCTGCGAAGCCGCCTGCGAGACCTGCGACAAGCAGGAAGGGAAGCAGGGGCAGGACGATCACATTCAGAATGCATGCTGCAAGTGGAAAGGAATAGAAATATGAGGCACAGATAGCTCCCATAGAGATCTGTATGCAGAATGAGCTTATAAGGGCCAAAGCCGTATCCTCGGCCAAGGAAGGGATATGTCGCCGTCCCTTTTCCTTCCTGTGCCTGTTTTCCCATCGCAGATCAGTATAAAGACTGTAGCATTTCCCGGCAGGAGTCGCAAAAAGGGCTATAAAAAATATGGCTGAAAAGGACATGGCAAAGGCAGGACCGCTTATCTGCAGCGGATCGGTAAGACAAATGAGAATTGCAGCTGCAGAAAGAGAGGTCAGTGTATCGGTCTTATCCACCGCAAGCTTTGAAAGCATATAGATAAGATACATGGCAACGGCTCTTTTTGCCGAGACAGAGTCTGAGATCGAAAATGCATAGATGATCACAAGAAGAGATGAGAAAACAGCTGAGATGCGTACAGGGACTAAAAGCCGCTTCAGAGCCTTAAAGACCAGACCGCCGACTATTGATATATGAAGGCCTGAGATGGCCAGTATATGACTTAGCCCGGCATCGGTAAGAAGCTCCTTTACATCGGAGTCCAGAAGGCCATTTGTCCCAATAGTAAGAGAGGCCAGAAGAGTTCCTTCCTCTCCGGGAAGGGTAGCGGTAAATACAGAAAGAAGCCTGTACTTAAGTATGTATAGAAGCTCCGCGAATGGGAGGAGGGAGCGCCTTATCGTAGCAGGGGAAGGGTCATTTATCTCCGTGATCACAGAAAGCGATCTGTAGTAGGCTTTCTGGTCAAAGCATCCGGGATTTCTGGCCGGCTCCATCTCTCTTACAGCTCCGCTGACCCTTATCATATCTCCGGTCCTTAACATATCATCTGTACTGGTAAAGACAGCCTTAAGGCCAGCAGATCCGCGAAGGGAAATATAGTGCCTTATACCGGATGCGGTCCGTTCCTTTCTTACCAGCCTTCCGTACAGAGTCACATTTCCAGCGGAATTTACCGCAGAGTATCCCTTATCGTAGTCTGCCTGGCGTATTCCGGCGGAGACTGCTCCAGAGACAAAGGCCAGAACCGTCACGCATAGAAGAATGGCGCAACGCTTTCCCTCTCTTTTATAGAAGATAAATGGTATAAGAAGAAGCGGTATAAGTAAAAGGATCCGCTTGCCATATAGTATAAAAAAGCAGCCGCCCAGCATTGAAACAGCGGCGATCATTATAGGTCGTTTGTTCATATTCTCTCCTTTGTAGGGCCTACTAATCCCTATTATGCTCCCTTCCGATAATATTTGCAACCACATTATATCGGTGCTATAATGCAAGATATCGGGAGGCGTAAGAATGGATCAGAGCATGGACATGGTCAGGGTAAAGGACTCTGACTGCGAGAAGATCGAAAGGATCGGAAGAGACATTTTAGATTCCTGTGAATTCAGAAGGATCATTGGCCAGAGGCATCATATTTTTTCGACAGTCGGCTATCATAGCGTACACGTTGCGTTTATGATGCTTTTTTTTGCGAGGATATTCAGGCTGAGCGAAAGCGATGCAGTAAGAGGGAGCTTATGGCATGATGTCGGTATCTATGACAGGGACTCTTTCTCTGGAAGCAGGGATACTGCGCATTCACATCCGATAAGATCGCTTGAATCAGCAGAGAAGAGCGGTACCATAAACAGGATTCAGGCAGACATGATAGCGAACCATATGTGGCCGGTGACCCGGAAGAGGCCAGGAACAAGAGAAGGATTCATGATCACTATCGCAGACAAGTGCTGCGCAGTCACAGAATTCCTAAGGCTCCATAACGACCGGGTCGAGAGGGTTTTGAAGGATATAGCCGATGAGGTCGATTGACAGCGAGATAGAAAAGGGAAACTTCAAGAGAGTATATCTCTTGTTTGGAAATGAACATTACCTGCTGGCCAGAGGGAGGGAAAAGCTTCTTGCTGCCTTAGGAGTGAAGGATAAGACAGATATGAATTACAGCTGTCTCGATCAGAACAGCTTTTCAGTGGATGCGCTTATAGCTGACAGTGACACTCTTCCTTTTTTTGCTGAAAGAAGAGTGATCCTTGTGATGAACAGCGGCTTCTTCAAGGGCAATAAAAAGGATAAGGACAGGCTGGTAAAATATATAGCGGATATTCCGCAGACTACGGTGATAGTCTTTGTCGACCAGGAGGTAGACAAGAGGGACAGGCTCTATAAGGCAGTTTCAAAGAATGGGACCGCAGAGGAGTACAAGCTTCCTCAGGAAAAGGAGCTTATAGGCTGGATAGGAGGCAGGCTGAAGGAGGCCGGCCTTAGCATGAAACGTGACGCCTGGGATGAGTTTTACTTAAGGACCGGCTCATCAATGGATCTTATGGATCAGGAGTTTGAGAAGCTTGCAGCCTATTGTATGAATAAAAAGCTTATAGAGAAGAAGGACGTGGAGGATATCTGTGCAAATGCAAGCGAGACTATAGTCTTCGCACTTACAGATGCCATAGCAGCAAGAGATGCCACTCGGGTATTTAACGTATATCAGGACATGCTCAGGCAGAATGAGCCCGCCCCGGTGATATTTTCCCTGATAGAAAGACAGTTCATGCAGCTGCTGCAGCTTAAGAGGATGGGAGGCGCAGGGGCCTCGTCAGATCTTAAGAAAAAGGTGACCGGTGTGAAAAATGACTGGGCCTTAGGCAAGCTTGAGAGGTCTGCACAGAGGTTTTCCGAGGCAGAGCTTATGCATCTGCTCAGTGCCGCAGCAGAATATGAGGAGGGCTATAAGCGGAGCAGGATAAATGACCATCTGGCAGTCGAGCTGCTAATAACCGAGGCAATAAAAAAGCCCCGCCCGGAATGACGGTACCGGACGGGGTTTAATATTTATATCTTAGTCCATAGCATTTACAGCCTTGGTAAGGCGTGAGACCTTCCTTGCTGCATTGTTGGCATGAAGGATTCCCTTGGAACAAGCCTTAGGGATAGCAACTGTTGCAACCTTGAGTGCAGACTCTGCTGCAGCCTTGTCACCGCTTGCTACTGCCTTCTCAACATTAGTAACTACAGTCTTGACATTAGATCTGATAGCCTTGTTGCGGGCAGCCTTCTTAGCGCTTACTACAACTCTCTTCTTTGCAGATTTGATGTTTGCCAATTCTATTCACCTCCTGAATCTGGATTATCACGTGATAATGAGTGCAGGGGATTGACACGGTTCTCCCAAGCAATCATACCTATCTATAATACAGATATAAGAAGTGTTTGTCAAGGGGGAGTTTGTCTGATATAATAGACAGGATATAGGGGATAGGGTTTAGGGTATAGGGTATATAAAGGATACTACTATTCCCTAGCTCCTAGCTCCTAACCCCTAACCCCTAACCCCTAATATAAGGAGATAGAATGGATCAGTCACATATCAGGAATTTTTGTATTATAGCACACATCGATCATGGTAAGTCAACTCTTGCGGACAGGATGATCGAGATGACGCATACACTCACCAAGAGAGAAATGCAGGACCAGGTTCTTGACAATATGGATCTGGAGAGGGAAAGAGGGATCACGATCAAATCCCAGGCGGTCAGGCTCATCTACCATGCAAAGAATGGAGAGGAGTATATCTTCAACCTGATCGATACACCGGGACATGTAGATTTCAATTACGAGGTTTCCCGTTCGCTTGCAGCCTGTGACGGCGCTATCCTGGTCGTAGACGCGGCCCAGGGTATAGAGGCCCAGACGCTTGCGAATGTCTATCTGGCGCTCGATCATGACCTTGAGGTCTTACCTGTCATCAATAAGATAGATCTGCCTTCTGCTGATCCTGATAAGGTAGCAAAGGAGATCGAGGATGTCATCGGTCTGGACTGTGAGAATGCTCCGCGTATTTCAGCAAAGACAGGTCAGGGCGTGGATGAGGTCTTAGAGCAGGTCATCACACAGCTTCCTGCTCCAACTGGAGATGCAAATGCACCGCTCAAGGCTCTGATCTTCGACTCACTCTATGATTCATACAGGGGTGTTATCGTATTCGTCCGCATCCGCGAGGGAAAGGTAAGGCCGAAGGACAGGATCAGGATGATGGCCTCTGGTGCTGAATATGACTGCGTGGAGGTGGGATATTTTGGCGCTGGTCAGTTCATCCCATGTGATGAGCTTTCAGCCGGAATGGTAGGGTATATCACAGCTTCTATCAAGGATGTAAGAGAGACGAGGGTCGGAGATACAGTGACACTGGCCACCAATCCGGTGGCAGAGGCGCTCCCAGGATACAGACCTGTGAAGCCTATGGTCTTCTGCGGTATCTATCCTGCAGACGGGGCAAAGTATCCGGAGCTTAAGGATGCTCTGATGAAGCTCCAGTTAAACGACGCAGCGCTTACCTTTGAACCGGAGACCTCACAGGCACTTGGCTTCGGCTTCAGATGCGGCTTTCTGGGCCTTCTCCATCTCGATGTAGTCCAGGAGAGACTCGAGAGAGAATATGATCTGGATCTGGTCACGACGGCTCCGGGAGTAGTTTACAAGGTCCATAGGACAGATGGCACAGTGACAGAGCTTACCAATCCGTCAAATCTTCCTGACCCTTCAGAGATAGAATATATGGAGGAGCCTGTTGTCGATGCTGAGATAATGGTCACAAGCGACTATATAGGCCCGATAATGGATCTGTGTCAGGAGAGAAGAGGGCAGTACGTTTCTCTTGAGTACATAGAGGAGACAAGGGCAGTCCTTAAATACGTCCTGCCCCTCAACGAGATAATCTACGACTTCTTTGATGTCTTGAAATCGAGATCCAGAGGCTACGCCTCATTTGACTATGAGCTTAAGGGCTATCAGAAATCGGAGCTGGTAAAGCTTGATATCCTTATCAATAAGGAAAGAGTGGATGCCCTTTCCTTTATTGTATTCAAGGATACTGCATATGATCGCGCCAGAAAGATGTGTGAGAAGCTTAAGGAAAATATACCGCGTCATCTTTTCGAGATACCTATCCAGGCCGCCGTGGGAAGCAAGGTAATCGCTAGAGAGACAGTAAAGGCCATGAGAAAGGATGTCCTGGCCAAGTGCTATGGCGGAGATATTTCCCGTAAGAGAAAGCTGCTGGAGAAGCAGAAGGAAGGAAAGAAGAGGATGAGGCAGGTGGGAAATGTGGAGATACCGCAGGAAGCATTCATGAGCGTGTTAAAGCTCGATAATGATGAATAAGATGGAAGATTACCGCAGATTTGAACTATATATACATATACCCTTCTGTTTGAGAAAATGCGACTATTGCGACTTTCTCTCAGGGGTTTATGGATCAGAGGATCAGGATGAATATGTAGAGGCGCTCATAAGGGAGCTTGTCTTTATGTCCTACCGGGTGCATGGGACTGTAAGTTCTGTATATATAGGAGGGGGGACTCCGACCTGCATAGATCCTGACCATATCGCAAAAATAATCGAAAGCGTCCGGGAATACTACAGCCTTGATCCTCTTGCGGAGATAACTATCGAGGCAAATCCGGGCACAGTGACAGAACAGGGAGCAAATACATACCGGGCAGTCGGTATAAACAGGGTCTCTGTCGGGCTCCAGTCGGCTGATAATGATGAGCTTAAGCTTCTGGGCAGGATCCATACATATGAGAAGTTTCTTTCTACATATGAGATCCTTCGCCGGGCCGGCTTTACAAATATCAATATAGATATAATGACAGCTCTTCCGGGCCAGACTCCGGACAAGCTAATCCACACTCTGGATAATGTCGTAGCATTACGGCCTGAGCACATTTCATGCTATTCTCTTATTATTGAAGAAAATACACCGTTTTACCAGCGCTACCATGAAGATTGCGTCCGCAAGGAAAAAGGAGAGGCGACCCTTGCCCTGCCTGATGAAGATCAGGAATATGAGCTTATGAAAAGAGCCCAGAATTTCCTTGTTTCAAAGGGATATATCAGATATGAGATATCAAACTATGCGAAATTCGGCTACGAATGTGTCCATAATGAAGGCTACTGGAGGAGGACGCCATATCTGGGAGTAGGAGTTGGAGCTGCATCCCTGATACCGCCTGGCTATTTTGCCTTTGAGCCTGAGGACCCTGAGGAGACTGGCGGGATGGGGCTTGAATGGAGGACAACCAATGAATCCTATATATATGACTATATTGAGGACACCCTCCATTACAATGAGATCACATCAGAGGCATCATTCCTTGATATACCGACGATCGATAAGGCGACCCAGCTAAGCCGCAGGGAGGCAATGGAGGAATTTATGTTCCTTGGTCTTCGGATGACAGAGGGAGTGAAAAAAAGCGTTTTTCTTAAGTCTTTCGGTACCCCTATAGAAAAGATATACGATGTTCCTATAAAGAAGCTTATCCGGGAGGGACTGCTTTCGGATAAGGGGGATGATCTGGCTCTTACAGAAAGAGGACTCGATATTTCCAACTACTGCATGTCATTGTTTTTGATGGATTGAAAAAACTATTGACAAACAAGGTCAACAGGCGTATATTATGTATCAGATGGTATTAGCACTCCAATCATTTGAGTGCTAACAGACGAAAGACAGGAGGTGAGCTTTTGGAAGAGGATGAAGAGTTATCAGAAAGGCAGAGGAAGATCCTTGATGTGATCATCAAGAATTATCTGGAAACCGGAGAGCCGGTCGGCTCGAGGACGATCTCGAAGAGCTCCGATCTTAACCTTAGCTCAGCAACCATCAGGAATGAGATGAGCGATCTCGAGGAGATGGGGTATATTCTCCAGCCTCACACCTCAGCAGGGCGGATCCCTTCAGACAGGGGCTACCGCTTTTATGTAAACGAGCTGATGGTCGAGAAGGAGACCTCTCCTCCCGCTGAGACATCGAATCAGATGCTTGTGGAGAGGACAGACAGACTTGAGAAGATGCTGCGTCAGGTAGTAGATATCCTGGCTGCCAATACCCAGTATACATCGATGATATCGGCACCGGCTATCTCAGGAGTCAGAGTCAGGTTCGTGCAGCTGTCGGCTCTGAATGAGAGACAGATACTCTCGGTGGTCGTTATGGATGGAAATTCCATCAAGAACCGTATCATAGATGTCGATTCACCGATCGACAATGAAGATCTGCTGAAGCTCAACATGCTTCTGAATACGAATCTGTCAGGCCTTACAGTAAATGATATTAACCTGACCCTGATCCAGAAGATGAAGCAGTCAGCCGGAGAGTATTCGGATATCATTGAGAATGTTCTGGAGAATGTAGCAGGCACCATAGAGCAGGATGAGGGCCGTACCATATTTACCAGCGGCACTACGAATATTTTCAAATATCCTGAGCTTTCGGATGCCAACAGAGCAAGTCATCTGATCTCGACCTTTGAGAACAAGGAAGAGCTCGAGAATCTGATAAATGATATAGAGTCAGACGAGGAGGGCAATCCTAACGGCATTCAGGTATATATAGGTGATGACATTCCTAATATGCCTGATGTGTCACTTGTCACAGCAAAGTATGATCTGGGTGATGGCTTCAAGGGAACCATAGGGATCCTTGGTCCCAAGCGAATGGATTATGAGAATGTGATGAAGAATCTGAAGTCTCTTAAGAAGCAGCTTAAGGACATAGTCGTTACATCGAGACTTTCGGATCGATCTGAAAAGCCGAAACAGATCACTAAGAAGAAGGAATAGAGGTAGCTGGAATTGAGCGAAGAAAAGGATAAGAAGGAAGAGGAAGTAAAGAAGGACGAGACCTCCGTGGAGAAGAAGGAGGACTCAGTAAAGAAGGAATCTTCAAAGCCTGAGGGCAAGGAAGAAAAGAAGGATTCTGAAAAGACAGAAGGCAGCAAGGAAGAGGATAAGACAGAAACTGATAAGAAAAAGGGCCCGTTTTCAAAGGATAAGAAGAAAAAGGACCCTAAGGACGAGCAGATAAAGGATCTTAAGGATCAGCTTCTCCGGCAGATGGCTGAATTCGATAATTTCAGGAAGCGTACAGACAAGGAGAAATCCACAATGTACGATGCCGGAGCCACAGATGTGATAGCAAAGATCCTTCCGGTCCTCGACAATTTCGAACGGGGACTCTCAGATGTGACGGACGACACTGATGATGCCTTCAAAAAGGGCATACTGATGATCTATAAGCAGCTCCTTACAGTCATAAATGATCTCGGAGTAAAGGAGATCGCGGCAGAAGGAGAGAAGTTCAATCCCGATCTTCATAATGCAGTAATGCATGAGGATGATCCTGATAAGGGAGAGCAGGAAATAGTGCAGGTCTTACAGAAGGGATACACCTTCCACGACAAGGTCGTAAGACATGCAATGGTAAAGGTAGCAAACTAAGGAGGAATAATAATGAGTAAAATAATCGGAATCGACTTAGGTACGACAAACAGCTGCGTAGCAGTTATGGAGGGAGGACAGCCTACAGTTATCCCTAACAGTGAGGGAATGAGGACTACACCTTCTATCGTAGCATTTACAAAGGACGGACAGAGACTCGTAGGTGAACCGGCAAAGCGTCAGGCAGTTACAAACGCTGACAAGACCATCTCATCGATCAAGAGAAAGATGGGAACTACTGACGGCCCTACTATAGATGGCAAGAAGTATTCACCTCAGCAGATTTCAGCAATGATCCTTCAGAAGCTTAAAAGCGATGCAGAGGCTTATCTGGGTGAGAAGGTTTCTGAGGCAGTCATCACTGTTCCTGCTTACTTCAACGATGCCCAGCGTCAGGCTACAAAGGATGCCGGAAAGATCGCAGGCCTCGAGGTAAAGCGTATCATAAACGAGCCTACAGCAGCAGCCTTAGCTTACGGACTTGATAATGAGAACGAGCAGAAGATCATGGTATATGATCTCGGTGGCGGTACATTCGATGTATCTGTTATAGAGATCGGTGATGGTGTCATCGAGGTTCTTTCTACAAACGGCGATACCCATCTCGGCGGAGATGATTTCGATAACCGTGTAATGCAGTGGATGATAGATGAGTTCAAGGCCAAGGAGGGTGTTGACCTTTCCGGAGACAAGATGGCTATGCAGCGTATCAAGGAAGCTGCCGAGAAGGCCAAGAAGGAGCTCTCAAGCGCAACCACTACCAATATCAACCTTCCATTCATCACAGCTACTGCCGATGGCCCTAAGCATCTTGATCTCGACCTTACTAGAGCAAAGTTCGATGAGATCACAGCAGATCTGGTAGAGAAGACAGCCATCCCTGTACAGAATGCCTTAAAGGACGCAGGACTTACAGCAGCAGACCTCTCAAAGGTACTTCTTGTAGGTGGTTCTACCCGTATCCCGGCAGTACAGGCCAAGGTAAAGCAGCTGACCGGCAAGGAGCCATCAAAGAACTTAAATCCTGATGAGTGCGTGGCATTAGGAGCCTGCATCCAGGGTGGTAAGCTCGCAGGAGATAAGGGAGCAGGAGAGGTGCTTCTTCTCGATGTCACTCCTCTTACACTTTCTATCGAGACAATGGGAGGTATCGCTACTCATCTGATCGAGAGAAATACCACCATCCCTACAAAGAAGAGCCAGATTTTCTCTACAGCAGAGGATAATCAGACAGCAGTAGATATAAACGTAGTACAGGGTGAGAGACAGTTCGCCCGTGACAATAAGTCACTTGGTCAGTTCCGTCTCGACGGGATTCCTCCTGCTAGAAGAGGAGTTCCTCAGATCGAGGTCACATTCGATATCGATGCAAATGGTATCGTAACTGTATCCGCAAAGGATCTGGGAACTGGCAAGGAGCAGCATATCACTATCACCGGAGGAAGCAGTATGTCCGATGAGGAGATCGATAAGGCTGTCAAGGAAGCAGCTGAGTACGAAGCTCAGGATAAGAAGCGTAAGGAAGCTGTCGATACGAGAAACGATGCTGACGCATTTGCTGTTCAGACAAGAAAGGCTCTTGACGAGGTAGGAGACAAGCTCGATCCTAATGACAGGAGTGCAGTTGAGGCCGATCTCAAGGCTGTCGAGGATCTGGTAAACAAGAATCAGAAGCCTGAGGATATGTCAGATGATGATGTAGCATCCTTAAAGAGCGCTAAGGAGAAGCTCGAGCAGTCAGCCCAGAAGGTATTCACAAAGATGTATGAGAATGCCCAGGCTGCAGGCGCTGCACAGGGCGGCCCTACCCCGGGAGCTGGCGCAGGTCCACAGCCGAATGCAGGCAGCACTGGCAACGGTAACAACGGCGGCGATGATGTCGTTGACGCAGATTTTAAAGAGGTTTGAGGTTAGAGGTCAGAGGTCTGAGGTCTCAGGGTTAAACCTTAAGACCTCACACATTATGACCTCGCATCTCAAATAACCTACACAAGGAAGGAATTACATGGCAGAACAGAAAAGAGACTACTACGAGGTTCTGGGTGTTGATAAGAGTGCCGATGAGGAGACTATCAAGAAAGCCTATCGTAAGCTCGCGAAGAAATATCATCCTGATATGAATCCCGGAGACAAAAACGCAGAAGCAAAATTCAAGGAAGCTTCGGAAGCATATGCCGTTCTGTCTGATCCAAAGAAGCGTCAGCAGTATGACCAGTTCGGGCATGCGGCATTTGATGGAGGCGCCGGTGGCGGCGGCTTTGATTTCAACAATGTTGACTTCTCTGATATATTCGGAGATTTTGGAGGCTTTGGAAGTGTATTTAGCGATTTCTTTGGCGGTGGAAGCCAGGGAAGAAGAGCCGCAAATAATGGACCCCAGCGAGGAGCTGATGTCAGGACAGCTGTAAGGGTCTCCTTCAGGGAAGCCTGCTTTGGCTGTGAGAAGGAGATAGAGCTTACCTTAAAGGATCCGTGCCCTACCTGCCACGGCAGTGGCTGCAAGCCCGGCACCAGTAAGTCGACCTGTACCAAGTGCGGAGGCTCTGGACAGGTCGTATCTACAGAGAGATCCATATTCGGTATGGTTACTCGTTCCAGTGTCTGTCCGGACTGCGGAGGCAGCGGATTTATCATTAAGGATAAGTGCCCAGACTGTCGTGGAACCGGATTCAAGCCTCAGAAAAAGAAGATCCTTGTAGCGATCCCTGCGGGAATCGATGACGGACAGATGGTACGTCTTAGAGGAAAGGGTGATCCTGGAGCAAACAACGGACCGCGCGGTGACCTGCTCGTAGAAGTCAGAGTCGTAAAGAACAATGAGTTCCAGAGAAATGGATATGATATCTATTCTACTCACCCGATCTCATTTGCCCAGGCAGCTCTCGGAAGCAAGATAATCATCAATACCATCGACGGCAAGGTCGAGTATGAGGTGAAGGCAGGTACACAGCCTGGCACCCGTATCAGACTTCGTGGAAAAGGCGTCCCTACTATCAGGAACAAGGATGTAAGAGGGGATCACTATGTGACCCTTGACGTACAGGTACCTCGTTCACTTACAGCCCCTCAGAAGGAAGCTCTGAAGGCATTTGATGATGCATGCGGCGGAAGTCTTTCCCCGCAGCCTTCCCAAAAGAAGGGCAAAGGACCTTTCGGACGACGTAAATAATAAATGAAGTGTATATATCAGAATGAATGCGGTTCATGTGACTGCATAAATATGGAATATCAGGCAACCCTTGACAATAAGCAGAGGCTTATGGAAAATCTCTTCGGAGAGGATCTGACCCTGCCCGTCAGGGGTATGCCTTTTCCTTTTTATTACAGATATAAGGTGAATTATGCCTTGGGCTATGATCGTGACAGTAAGCGTATAGTCTGCGGCAAATATTCAAGAGGAGGCCATGATCTGGCAGGCATCGATTCATGTCTTATCGAGTCGAGGGATTGTCAGAAGCTTGTTTTTTTTATCACAGAGCTTCTTCCCAGGCTAAGGATCAGGGTATATGACGAGGACACAGGGACTGGTAGCCTTCGGTATATTTTTGTAAGACAAAGCTTTTCCACCGGGGAAATGATGCTTGTTCTTGTAAGCTACAATACCGATATACCAGGCAAGAAGCATCTGATCGAGAGTATTGTTTCGAATTTTCCCAACGTAAAAAGCATATATTTAGATATAAACAAACGAAGCGACAGTATGGTGCTCACACCTGAGCTTAAGCTGCTTTACGGGCAGAGAGCTATTATTGACAAGGTATGCGGCAAGACCTTCCGTCTTTCTCCACTTGCCTTCTATCAGGTAAACCCTGCCCAGATGAAGAAGCTATATCAGACCGCCATCGAATTCGCTTCTCTTACAGGCAGTGAGCATATCATAGATGCATACTGTGGCATTGGTACCATTGGCATCATCGCCTCGGATAAGGCAGCCTCAGTCACTGGCATTGAGAACAACAGAGATGCTGTGAAGGATGCGATCTTTAACGCCAGAACAAACGGAGTAAAGAACGCCAGATACATCTGCGGCGATGCATCTGAGCTTTTTCTACAGAAGGACCTGAAGGCCGACCTGGTCTTCATGGACCCTCCGAGGGCCGGAGCCGACAGGAAATTCCTCCGCTCACTTATGGCCCTTCATCCAGAGCGTATAGTCTACATATCCTGCAATCCGACGACCCTCTCACGCGACATCAGGATCCTTTCGGATGAGTACCGCCTCAAAAAAGTGCAGCCTGTCGATATGTTTCCTTTCACAGATCACATAGAATCCGTCTGCCTTCTGGATGCGAAAAGTTAAAGGCCTTATCTGTAAAATCTCCTTGACAATAGCTCTGCTATAGTAGAATATGGATATAAGAAGAAACTGTTTTTTCTGGAGGAGGAATGGCAGTCATAGTCTTTACGTCGGCGGTGGGGATTATGTTTTTCAGAGGAAAGTGATCAGTGAAAATGGCGCATAGGTTATAAATTGTGGCGTAAACCCCACGGGAAAAGCCCGTGGGAGCAGTCAGAGCTTTTGCGGGAAAACAGATGCCAAAGGCTTCACAGGGAAAGCCTACACGGGGGCAAAGAAGGAGATAACATGGAGACAAGGGAAGTAAGGAATGGCAACAGGGGATTTACTCTAATCGAGCTTATCGTGGTTATGGCTATCATAGCGGTACTTGCGGTGATTCTTGCACCGCAGTATCTCAGATATGTGGAGAAATCGCGGATAGCAGTGGATTGTCAGGTGGCTGCAGAGATACTGAATGCTGCCAGGACATCATGCAGCGAGCAGGATATATATGATAGTCTGGATCTGAAGGGTGATACCCTTGTATGGGGATCCAATGGTGAGATCACTTCAAAGAAAAAGAATACCAGGCTTCTGAACGAGGTTTTAAAAACTGCAACAGGCGATAGCAAAAATAAAACTATAGCAAGACAGTCAAGGGCTCTTAAAAATAAAGGCACATATACGATCACTATCGTTCCTGAAACCCGCAGTACCACTTATTCCATTACAGGAGAGTGGAGCGATACAGGAAACGCCAGCCTTGATGATGACCTCACGAAGAAGTCTGGTGGAAAGTAAACGTATTATAGGAAGATAGAATGTTTTTGATATGAGCCTGTCAATGATCTATGATCTTCTTACTGCTAAGGCATTAAAAAAGGGTAGAAGACAGGATGAGGTAGACAGACTGATCCTCTGCTAATAGTATTATGATCAATCATCCCCTAATAGTATCTGGTCCTCTCTGCCAGGTCATTATAACAGCAAAAAACGGGATTGGCTAGTTATATTTAAGGAACAATGAAATTGTCAGTCACGCGCTTTCAGCAAAGCGTGGCGATCGTATGACCTACATAAGCGGGCTGAAAGACCTCCTTGAGCTGAAAAGAGCACATCCTGAATATCAGATGATTCTTCATAGTGATCAGGGCTCTGTATATGCATCAAAAGCTTTCAACGACCTGCTCCCAATGTACGTAAACCGGTCTATGTCACGCGCAGGAACACCTACGGATAATGCTGCGATGGAATCTATTAATGGATGGATTAAAGCAGAGCTCTTCACGGATTTTCATGTTACTGGAGATAAACCGGTAGAAAAGGAGATAGATGAATATATCGCCTTTTTCAACGAAGAGAGACCGGCATACTCACTCAACTACCTGACTCCTAAGCAATACAGGGAAGTTCATGCCGTCTAACTTGCCCATGAATCCATCTCTGTCGATACAGAGTGACCGGCAATGCATAGCGTAATGCCCAATGTATCGTCTAAGGAGTCCACATCACTGAAAGGAGAGACAAAAAACATAATTTTGTGTCCAAAATTTGTTGACTACTGCATTTCGCGTGATGCCCTCGTTCCTGGAGAAGTATTTTCTCCGGAGCTCATGGGGTGCCTGAAATTATATACAGAATATAGCAAAGCCAGCGTCCTGAAAAAAGATGCTGGTTATTTGACGCTTACAAACAGTATCACCTGAAAAGCGGGTGCTATATAAAGACACGTGTGACTGAATTTTTAAATGTCATGTGACTGAATTTTTACTTTACAAATACAGCTTTGTCAATATCACTGTCTTTACAGCTGTCAAGGGCGAAATCTGTGCCTGTCATTGAAGGGCCGTCGGGGTCGGCTATCTCCGCGTGGAACGTGGATATATCCGAGAACCCTGCTTTCTCAGCTTCCGTCAGTGTGATAACTCCGTATTTTGAGCGGATAGTGACTTTTATTCCGTTGCGATAGAAGACCGCAAAAGAGTCTTTTAAGCCCACTTCGAACTTACCGATAAGCCCGTCGGCATTTAGCTTCTCGTCGTTCTCGTTCTGCATGAGGTGATGATAATTAAGTCAGCGCTCGTAGTCCGTGATGTGCTACACGCTGTTCTACTCACAGATACTGATGTCGACAGTTCTTGTGAGCTTCTGCTAGTCAAGAGCGTTGGCGATTGTCTCCCGGATAGCGTGGGACACTTCCTGGTTTTAGAGAATCTTCTATAGATTGAGGTTGAATTCTTTGATCATGAGTTGTATGTCTCCATAGTGTTTAAAGCGTCAAGAAACAAATCTTCCATGTACAACTTACCTGAAAAATCGTCTACATTGCCTGTTTCCTGAATTTTGTCATTGCCATGTGCATATATTGATACATATTTAGCAACTACACAACATAAATAAGAAACTATAATTTCGTCACCGTCTTGTGCTGATCCATTATCTGTTGATTCAGCAAACAGCCTTGCTATGGGCTTGTCGTTATGGTTATAAGCAAGCTCATTAGTGATGTGTTCGTGGAAGGGCATATAATCGCTATCAACGGGATTGGGAGTAATAAGGGATGCGTTTTGTCTTTTCTTTTCTTCATCAATAGCACATCTGAGAGAAGGGACTATTTTATTCCCGTTATTTATGAGTGCCCTTTCGAGATATTTGCCTTCATCATAGAATATGTCAAGGTCATTGGGACAATATAGAGATTGTACTTTCTTATAGGCATCAAGTAATTTTGTGTAATAGTCGTCGACCGTCTGACTACTTAATTCAATTTGGCTACGTGATAATATCTCGTTCTGTACTTCTTCAGTAAGGCTACAGAACTCACGATATATTTCCCTATGGAAATGGTAAATGGGATTGTATTTATATGCAGACACGCATAACGGTAACAGCAAGATTTCAGACGCATAACCTTTGCTGTTGTATTTTTGAATGAACTGCGTAGCTTGGGCTGTGACCTTGGCTTTTCTTCGGGTTTCATCGCGTTTATCCTGACGCTCTTCAAACCCCTTCATTTTACACGCAATATAAATCTGACCGCCGCCAATAACAATGGCAACTATAATAGATATCCAAAAAGACGCATCCATTTATATAACCTCATCCCTACAATCAATCTTTCCAGTCACCATATAGTAAACAACTAAAACTTCCCACACCCAAAAGGTTCGTTGAACCTTGAAAATTCAATAAAAAGCGGGTCCAAATAAGGCATAGAAGCCTTTTATGGTAAAATAAGATTACGACATCAAACTACCAAAGAAAGGATTTTCTATGCCGAACTCTATTATACCACAGGGACAGGACGGACAAAACCTTTATAATGTAATTTCTTTATTTCTTCGTGATTTTAGGGTAGGTAAGCAGCTTGGCAAGTGCAATGCCCATAAAGAGAAAGGCATTTCTGTCATGGATGTCTTCAGATACAAGCTTTGTAACGTCTTTTAAGAACTGCAGTATGTATATGCAGCAGAAGATAGGTTCTTTCAGGGAGGCCTTTTCAAAGAATACGTTTTACCGTTTCCTGAACTGCTCAAAGATAAACTAGCTGCGCTACATCACTCTTTTATCAAAAGAGGTAGAAGACACCATCGAGCCCCTTACCAATGAAGACCGTGTAAATCCCTTTGTGGTTGACGACAGTCTGTTTGAACGCACAAGCTGTAAAAAGACGGAGCTTGCTTCCTGTGTGTTTGATTACGCAGGCAGGAGACACTGTTTAGGATATCGGCTCGTGACTCTCGGATGTACAGACGGAAATACATTTCTGCCAATAAACAGCAGTCTCCTTGCGTCCTCAAAGGAGAAAAATGTCATCTGCTCGGCTGAAAAGTTCGATGTAAGATCTCTCGCTGCGAAAAGAAGAAAGCTAGCCAGAACCAAAGGTACTGAGGTTATGATCGAGCTGATAAAAAAGACTGGATCGCATTTATCTGCACAAATACAGAGCTTTCCGAAGAAGAGATCATAAAATTCTACTGTGGACGAGGGCAGATGGAGAACTATATCAAGGAATGCAAAAACGGATTTGATTTTTCATCCGTAAGCAGTCATTCCATGATAACAAACGCAAACCGGCTTAAGATCCACCAGCTGGCATACAACCTGTTCAACTGGTTCCGTCGCCTGATGCTTCCAGAGAAAATGAGAAGGCAACAGGCACCGACGATCAGAAACAGTCTGTTAAAGATTGCCGCAAGAGTCGTCCACAAAGCAGGTTATATATACTTCAAGCTATGCAGCAGTTGTCCGTATATCAGAGAATATACAAAAGACCTTGCAGAACATAAGAGAGTATGACATACAGCTTGAATAAGGAAGCACAAATATGTACCTTGATAACTGGATAGATCCCAAAGACCGGATCAGCAGGGTCAGTCTGATCTTTTTCAGGCAACTGCTGTCATGGAATCACCAAAGAGGCCGGAAAATTTGCTAAAATTTTTTGGCTGAGTGATTTTTGGACCTATCCAGGTGGCTTATGAACAATTCGGGTTTACTCATTTATTTCGTTTTATCAATAAAAAATCATCCCCGCCAGGGGACGGGGATGATTACTTTATCGTGATGATACGAAATGCTTATCACGGATTATGAAGCTGTAGGATGAGCTGTAGGATGAGCTGTAGGATCTGGGAAAGTTTCTTCCAAACTAACTGAACTATCTGTTTCATTGACTTTTATCGTGATCGTATAAACGCCTTTATTGTCTGTCAGCTGCCATTTCTTTGATTTCATCTTAGGAACTTCTTTTATTGTCTTATCAAGCTCAGCTTTGAGCGTTCCATTTGAAACCTCCAAAGCATTCGAACTAGCTTTCCATTCAACTGTATCGTTATTCTTTAACGCCGTAAATACATCATCCTCTGCGCAAGCTGTTTGCACTGCATTCTTGATTTCCTTTGCTGTCGACTCATCAGCTGAAACCCTCGACTTCTCCACATACCTCAGATACTGTGGTGCAAGGATTGCAGCGAGTACTACGATGATTGCGATTACTACGATGAGCTCGATAAGAGTGAAGCCCTTGTTGTTCTTCTTTGCTACCTTTGTGTTCATTTGCATTTTCTCCTTTTCACTGAACACCTGTATCCGCATCTCTTGAGATTTAAATATGCTGTCATAGTTCGCACTGATCAGAAAACTTTTCTGATCGGGCAGAAAAAAATATTATACATGCTATAATAAGAATATAAGGTTAGAATCTTATTGGAGGTATATATGGAAAGACGACTACCTGTTGGGATACAGAGCTTTAAAAACCTGAGGGAAAATGGTTATGTATATGTAGACAAGACAGAGTATATATGCAGGCTCCAGAGCGGATCCAAAAGCTATTTCCTTTACCGCCCGAGGAGGTTCGGGAAAAGTCTGTTCATCTCTACTCTTGAAAGCTACTTTTCAGGAGAGAAGGAGCTCTTCAAGGGACTCTATATCGAGGAAAAGGAAAATTCCAGAGGTCGTGATGCCTGGACTAAGTATCCTGTGATATCATTTTATCTGTCAGGCGGAGCATATAATTCTGAAATAGGCCTTGATGATCTGCTTTCTGCTGTGCTTGAGGGCTGCATTGAAAGATATCAACTGGATAGGAAATCTATCATAGGTGATACACTCCCCGTGAGATTTCGTTCAATTATCGAGTGTCTGTATGAAAAAACCGGTAGTCAGGTCGTAGTCCTTGTGGATGAATATGATAAGCCACTTCTGGCTACAGCAATCTCCAATCCAAAGCAGGAGGAAGCGAACCGACAACTGTATAAGGGCTTTTTTTCAGTACTTAAGGATATGGACGGATATCTGAAGTTCGTATTCTTTACCGGAGTCACGAAGTTTTCTAAGGTTTCGATCTTTTCGGATCTGAACCAGCTTAACGATATATCTATGGACGATAAGTATTCTGGAATCTGTGGAATAACAGAGGACGAGCTTGAGGCCAGCTTCAGACCGGAGATAGAGTTACTTGCAGAAAAGCACGGGCTGAGCTTCGATGCTTGTCTTGCCAGGCTCAGGAAGACCTATGATGGATATCATTTCTCAGGTGAGGGGGTCGGGGTATATAATCCATTCAGTCTGCTTTCTGCGTTTGAGAAAAAGAATTTCAGGCGATACTGGTTCGGAACTGCAACCCCTGAAATCCTTATAAAGAAACTTAAAGAATCCGAATTATCCCTTTCTACGATAGTGGATGGAGTAGCTGCATCAGAAGATGAGCTTATGGATTACCGGATCGAGGACAAAAATCCGATCCCTCTATTCTATCAGTCCGGATATCTTACCATATGCGGCTATGATGATGAATTCGGTATATATTCATTAAAGTTCCCAAATGATGAGGTGAAATATGGGTTCCTGAATTCCCTGATACCTTCTGTTCTGGGACAGGGAGGGCAGGAGAATCCGCTGTCCCTCAAATTTATGCTGGAGGACCTGAGGTCAGGAGCGCCGGATTCCTTCTTAAACCATATCAGATCCCTCTTTGCTTCGATCCCCTATCCTGAGGGAAGAGCACCGGAGTACGAGGGTGAATGGTCAAGGCAGATCTTTTTGATCCTGTCACTTATGGGCGCATATACCCAGTGCGAGGTACATATGGCCACAGGTCGTGCAGACTGCGTGGTAAAGACATCTGACTATATATACGTATTCGAGTTCAAGCTCGATGCACCGGTAGAGGAGGCAATGGCCCAGATCGATACAAGAGGATATGCCATTCCATACTCAGCCGACGGTAGAAAGCTCTATAAGATCGGAGTATCATTCTTGACAGAGAAGAGAAATATAGACAAGTGGCTGGTGATAGGTCAGTAGGTGTGAGGTCTGAGGTCTGAGGTGTGAGGTCTGAGGTGTGAGGTCTGAGGTGCGAGGACCCAGAGGCTAGGGATTAGGACTTAGGATCTAGGGACATCTAAATCCAAACTAAGTCCTGAACCCTTCTCCCTATCCCCTGAGCTCTCATGCCTGTGCTATTAACTCTCTGAACTGATAATATTCTTCACTTCATCTACAGGCAGATCTATTCCAGCAGCTATCTGATCAAACGAAAGTCCCTGAAGGTACAGTCTTCTGACACTTGCTTTTGTCTTTAGCTCTGCCTCACTAGAGGCCTTACCCCAAGCTTCATTCCAAGCTTCATCCCAAGCCTCATTCCATACTTCCTTACGCATCTCTTCGATTACCTTACACATAGTTCTCACTCCCTTCGTATCTTCCTTGAAGTAAGGAAGGGATTAGGGCCTAGGGGCTAGGGATAAATCCAAACTAAGTCCTGAACCCTTCTCCCTACACCCTGAGCTCTCATACCTGCGCTATTAACTTTCTGAGCTGATAATATTCTTCACTTCATCTACAGGCAGATCTATTCCAGCAGCTATCTGATCAAACGAAAGTCCCTGAAGGTACAGTCTTCTTACACTAGCTTCTTTTGTCTTTCGCTCTGCCACACTAGAAGCTTCATTCCATACTTCCTTACGCATTTCTTCGATTACCTTACACATAGTTCTCACTCCCTTCGTATCTTCCTTAAAATATCTCACTCGGTCTGCCAGTACGGAATAGTTCATATCACCGGGATCCTCACAGAAGAAATCATGGATCAGTTTTCCGAGCTCTGTTCCGTCATCCCTTATTTCGCAGTTCACATATACTATATGCTCTCCATCTCCAAATGGTTTCCCTGAGCCTCTGATGATCCTTTCGATCCTGTATATCTGCTGATTATCTCCGAGCACATCATTTTCAGTGATAAAGATCACATAGGTCTCCGGGAGCATGGTAAAATCCTCGCTTGGCTTCAGGCTGTGAGAATCAAGGATACTGGAATGATAGCGGGCTCTCTTGGGATCGGCTCCACTATCCGAGCGCTGGATCTCTACGTTCATCTGTGTGCCGTCATCCTCAACCGCAAGCACATCCAGATAGAGGTCCCTGCCAACAAGGTTCTTGAAATTCCGCTGTGTACGCACCTGCTTTACAAAAACCTGTCTGCCAAGTATGATGCGAAGCAGCAGCTCCGTCACTGGTATGTTATCATCGAAGCAGACATTCATGAAATCGTCATCTATCAGGCGAAATCCCCTGATCCGCTCCAGATCCTTCTGATGCTCGCGCTCCAGGCGCTCCCTGTCCATTTCTGCTGCAGGCAAAGTCTCATTCAATCTCATAATACTCCTTTCTTTGCACATATGGCGACAAAAGGAGTATACCTGTGGCGTCTTCGCTTCTGTTTCTCATACTCTCCTCTGTCTCCTGTAAATTGTTACTGGTATTATTTTATCATGGATCTGATGGATTTGCAAGCTTTTTTCGAACGTATGAACAGGTGGGAGGCCTGAGGTGCGAGGTGTGAGGTCAGAGGTGCGAGGCTGAAAGTTTCGAGATGAGAGCAAGCTGAAAGCGAAGCTCGAATCCGAAACGAAGCCGTTCTTTGAGATTAGCGAGCACAAGTCGAAGACGCCGTGCGAGCTTAGCGAAAAGAACTTCCTTATAAGCGATGGTCGAACCTAGCGAAGAGAACTTCCTTATAGGCGCAGCTCGAATTTAGTGAAAAGAACTTCCTTATCCCACCTCTTTTCTCTCACGACCACTCAGGATCAGAAATATCTAAAGAAAGGACAGATCATGGCAGCAGAACAGAAATCAAGACAGACAAAACAGTTCGGTTACATCCGGGTAAGCACCGCGACCCAGGCAATCAAGGGCAACAGCCTAGCTGAACAGCAGGCGCAGCTTATGGAGCACGGAGTAAAGAAGAGAAATATCTACCGCGATGTCTACACCGGAGCGACGACAGACAGGCCCCAGCTCAAGAGGCTGATAAAGAGGCTTCAGGAGGGAGATACTCTTATAGTGACCAAGCTGGACCGGATCTCAAGGTCGGTATCGGACGGCGCAGTGCTGATCCAGAGCCTTATAGACAGAGGAATAAGGATAAAGATCCTTTCGATGGGCGATATGGCAATGGACAATACGCCTGCCGGCAAGCTAATCGTGCACATTTTCCTGTCCTTTGCCGAGTTCGAACGTGATATGATAATACAGAGGACGAGAGAGGGTCGGCTCGCCTCGGGACATCTGGGAGGGCGTCCGAGAATCCCTGAGGAAAAGATCAGTCATGCGCTTGTACTTTTAGAGACAAAATCCTACAGACAGGTAGCTAGAGAGACCGGAATTTCTAAGAGTACATTGCTTAGAGCAAGGAGAAGAATGAGGGGAATATCCGACAGACAGCCTGATCAGGAGAAAACGGCGGATTTGGGTAGCACAAATAAAGGTGCCACAGGAAACTAAAAATATTTTTTCAGTACACATGCGTTTGCAATACGTGATACTAAAACGTTTTAGAGATTGTACTGGAAACTATGCAATATTTTCTAAAAATCCTATTAACAAATCGATTGTTTTGTGTTAATATTTTGTTTAGAAATTCTTCACGAATATTTCAGGGAAGAAGTAAGACGACGATGAGAGTGTTCCAGGGGACGCGCACATCGCTGACCCACAGCAGTGAACCTGCCGTGGGACTCCACTCAACTGATAGTGGGGGTAACTATTGGTTCTGTATCCAAATCTCAAGAGATGCGGATACAGGTGTTCAGTGAAAAGGAGAAAATGCAAATGAACACAAAGGTAGCAAAGAAGAACAACAAGGGCTTCACTCTTATCGAGCTCATCGTAGTAATCGCAATCATCGCAGTACTCGCTGCAATCCTTGCTCCACAGTATCTGAGATATGTGGAGAAGTCGAGGGTTAGTGCAGACAAGTCCACAGAAAACGAGCTGATTAATGTTGTAAAAACAGCATGTGCTGATGAGGATCTTTATAGTAAGCTGTCGACTAAAAAAACAGATATATTAGAGTGGTCTAGTTCTGGTATTACCGTAAAAGCATCAGACTTTACAAATGAGATAAAAGCTAATTTCTCAAGTGCCGATCTTGCAAAAGGTCCAAAATCAAATACTTATAAGGAGCAGACTTTAACAGTTTCAGCAGAGGTGGATGCAACAACAAAGGCTGTATCAGTTACCGGATCATGGTCTGGTGGCAACCAGGCAGGTGGCAACCAGGGAGGTGGCAACTAGGGAGCTGTCAACCCTTGAGCTGGCAACCAGGGAGCTGGTAAACCATAAGATCTAGCTAGATTGATTGGCACTTTTCATCCCCGTCCCCTGGCGGGGATGATTTTTTATTGATAAAACGAAATAAACGAGTAAAACAAATCTATCGGGTGAAACCGATGAGCTTGCTAATAATATCTCAGGGATTAGATCGCTCACTATCAGAGTAGTACCGAAACCTGAGATTTTTTATGCGGAAATGTATATGATCGTTGTTGCCTTAGATATCTGGTTTTGCCTTGGATAAACATGATCTGGTAATAAGAGAAATTCGACAGATCGGAGTTGGATTCAGCCTTCAAATTTGGTAATGCTGCTTTTTAAATCAAAACTTTGGATTCCTTATGTTAGCTATTTTAGATTCTGATTGTAATAAAATCTGATATTTTTTACGGCTCTTCATCAGTTTGTGTGGGTAGCTAAAACGCTGTAACCCTTGTAAATATTGAAAAAGCATACATTTTCCTGTACAATTTTTTCGCCAAAAAAAATCTATAGTACAGA
>NZ_JBQHVU010000021.1:0-35162 GCF_052064335.1 Candidatus Weimeria sp. HCP3S3_B5
CGCAGAAACCCTTGACACAGGGCATCCAACCAGCTAGTTGGCAGTCAAGCAGAACAAGGATAGGGTGTGTAGCCGAGGCTACTACTTACCCACACAAACTGATGAAGCCTCGAAGTATTTTTCGTTTCTATTACTGCTTTTCTGGTCAAAAACGCTTATAATGATAGTATAAAGTGCAGAAGCCCTAATGTCTGCTTCTGCTGATACTAAAGGACATGAGGCAAAATGTGAAAAGAGGACATATGACTACTGCTGAAAAGGTGCTCAGATATATGGAAGAAAACAAGGGAAAATGGTTCTCGGGAGCCCTGCTTGCCGATGACCTGTCGCTTTCACGAAATGCAGTCTGGAAGGCAGTCGGAGTGCTCCGCGAAAGGGGCTATGACATAGAATCAAGCCCTAATAAGGGATATCGGCTCTCCAACCATTCTGACAAGCTGTCTGTTGAAGGAATACTCCCTTATTTAAGCTACAGCGCATCCTCCTTTGATCCGGATGACATTCATGTATATGAATCGATCGACTCGACGAATAAGGAGGCCTTAAGACTTCTTTCTACAGGAGCCGGTCACGGGACGATCGTTGCTTCACAGATGCAGACAAAAGGTCAGGGACACGATGAAAGATCATTCATCTCGCCTCCCGGAGGTATATATCTAAGCATTATTCTTCTCCCCGAAAAAATGAATTCATCTGAGCCGGCTCATGTCACAAGAGCTGTCGCCGACTGTATCTGCGGTGCCGCAAAAGCTCTCTGTGGCAGGGAGCTGTCATTTGAGAAGCCCTCAGGCTGTCTCCTTCAGGGGAAAAAGGTTGCCGGGATCTTCACAGAGGCTCTTTATGACCTCGATATAGGACGTCCCCTGGCCTATATTCCCGGTATAGGGATCAATTATTACACAAAAAGGGCTGAATTTTCCAGTGAGATAAAAGATGTGGCAATAAGCATCTATGGTGACGACGAGCCAGCCACAGTCAGCAGGAATGAATTCATAGCGGAGCTTATAAAGAGATTGCTGCTACTTTAAAGCAATATGGAAATACCGTTGTTTTTGATCCGATCTTATCTTATAATAGTTCTGAAAAATATATTTAGAACTGGAGTGTATATGCCAACTATAAAAGATTTGAAGATCGGACAGCAGGCGACGGTTGCATCTGTCGGCGGCGAGGGCGCGCTTAGACAGCACCTTCTTGATATGGGTATGATACCCGGTGTCACTGTAGAGCTGATAAAATATGCACCTATGGGAGATCCGATAGAGCTTCGTGTACAAAGCTACGAGCTTACCCTGCGTCTTGACGATGCATCAAGGATCGAGGTCGTAAATGTAAGGGACTGTGCAGAGACAGGAAGATCTCTTGCCGGTATAGCCTCTTTGCCGCAAGAAAAGGCCATCCCTCCGGTAAATAAGCTTATCGACCATCCGGGACTTGGAGAGGGAGGCCGCTTTCATAACAAAAAAACAGAGCATCCTCTCCCGGACGGGACCTGTCTGACATTTGCCCTGGCTGGAAACCAGAACTCTGGAAAGACGACTCTTTTCAACCAGCTTACCGGTTCCAACCAGCACGTAGGAAACTTCCCCGGGGTGACCGTAGACAGGAAGGACGGAGTAATAAGAGGTCATAAGGACACCCTTGTAACCGATCTGCCGGGTATTTACTCAATGTCTCCCTACACGAGCGAGGAAGTGGTCTCCAGACAGTTCATACTGGATGAAAAGCCAAGAGGGATCATAAATATAGTTGATGCGACCAATATAGAGAGGAATCTCTATCTCACTCTCCAGCTCCTGGAGCTTAATATACCTATGGTCGTAGCCCTTAATATGATGGACGAGGTCCAGAGCAACGGCGGCTCCGTAAATGTAAACAGGATGGAGCAGCTGCTTGGTGTTCCGGTCGTCCCAATCTCCGCTGCCAAAAACGAAGGAATAGATGAGCTTGTAAGCCATGCCATCCATGTCGCAAAATATCAGGAGAAGCCGCTCAGGCAGGATTTCTGTGACCCCGAAGAAAGGCACGGTGCCGTCCACCGTTCAATCCATGCTGTAATGCATCTTATTGAGGATCATGCCGACAAGTCAGCTATACCGATAAGGTTTGCAGCAACAAAGCTTATAGAGGGTGACAAAAGTGTGATCGATGCACTGGGTCTCGACACCAATGAACAGGAAACCGTTGTCCATATAGTAAGACAGATGGAAAAGGAAAGCGGGCTCGACCGTTCAGCGGCGATCGCCGACATGAGATTCAACTTCATCGAGAGAGTCGTCGCCTCATCTGTAGTCAAGCCTGAGAAAAGCAGGGAACAGACAAGAAGCAGCCGTATCGACTCAGTCCTCACCGGAAGGTTTACTGCTATTCCTATGTTTGTCCTAATAATGGGACTTATTTTCTATCTGACCTTCAATGTGATAGGCGGCAGCCTGCAATCACTTCTCGATACAGGTATCCAGGCCTTAAGCGATACCTGCGAGAAAGGGATGGAGGCCGCCGGGGTCAATCCTCTGCTTATCTCCCTTGTCGTAAAGGGAGTCTTCGCCGGAGTAGGATCAGTGCTCTCCTTCCTGCCTATCATAGTGACCCTGTTTTTCTTCCTCTCCCTGCTTGAGGACTCAGGCTACATGGCCCGCATAGCCTTTGTGATGGACAAGATCCTAAGGAAGCTTGGTCTCTCGGGGCGTAGCATAGTTCCTATGCTTATTGGCTTCGGATGCTCAGTACCAGCGGTGATGTCAAGCCGGACCCTGCCATCAGAGCGTGACAGGAAGCTTACAGTGATAATGATCCCCTTCATGAGCTGTTCAGCCAAGCTGCCGATCTATTCATTCTTTATCTCTGCCTTCTTCCCCGGAAGAGGAGCTCTTGTGATGCTTCTTCTCTATTTCACAGGTATCGCAGTCGGTGTCCTTACCGCAGTGATCTCTAAGAACACGAGATACAAGGGTGAGGCCGTACCTTTCGTTATGGAGCTTCCAACCTACAGGATGCCTCGTCCGAAGAACGTCGGACAGCTCCTCTGGGAGAAGTCGAGAGATTTTATCCAGCGTGCCTTCACTGTGATCTTCCTTGCATCGATCGTGATCTGGTTCCTTGAGACATTTTCACCTTCGTTTGCCATGGTGACCGATTCACAGAACAGCATACTTGCAGTCATTGCAGGTTTTATAGCCCCGATCTTTGCTCCTCTAGGCTTCGGCGACTGGCGGATGGTAACAGCCCTTATCTCCGGTTTCCTTGCCAAGGAATCGGTTGTATCGACACTCGGTATACTTTTCGGAAGCGTAGCCTCTCTCCAGCAGGTCCTTACACCTGCAAGAGCAGCCTCCTTTCTGGTATTCTGCCTGCTCTATACACCATGCATAGCCGCAATCGCCTCCATAAGACGTGAGCTGGGGCGTCGCTGGGCTCTCTGGATCGTGCTGTTCCAATGTGCGATCGCCTGGGCCTGTGCCTTTATAGTACATCTGGTCACACTTATATAAGAGATTTTACGACAGCAATAAAAAAGAGACCGGAAATGTCCGGTCTCCTTTTTATCTAATGATATCATTTGTCGCTTGAACAGCTGATGCTTTTCATCCCAGCGCTACGTCAAGAATCATCATCACGACAAATCCGAGCGAGAAGGATACTGTTCCTATATTTGAATGCTCTCCCTCAGACATCTCCGGTATCAGCTCCTCTACTACCACGTAGATCATGGCTCCGGCTGCAAATCCCAGAAGATAAGGAAGGACGGGAACGACCAGACCTGCTGCAGCTATAGTGATGATCCCTGCTACAGGCTCCACCGCTCCTGAAAGCGTACCATATATGAAAGTCTTCATCCTTCCCATGCCCTCTGCCCTAAGCGGCATGGACACGATCGCTCCCTCCGGAAAGTTCTGTATAGCTATTCCAAGCGAAAGGGCCAGAGCTGAAGCTGCTGTAATGCCTGAATGTCCATAGAGGAAGCCTGCAAGGACCACCCCTACTGCCATTCCCTCCGGTATATTATGGATGGTCACAGCCAGGATCAGCTTCGTCGTATGCTTCAGTCCCGATGCCGGACCCTCCTCAACGCTGTCCATATGCATATGTGGCGTGATCCTGTCTAATAGCAGAAGGAACCCTATACCGATCATGAATCCTACAGAGGCCGGAACAAAGGCAAGCCTGCCCATACCCTCCGCCCGCTCGATTGCAGGACCAAGCAGAGAAAAAAAGCTTGCTGCAACCATCACTCCGGCTGCAAAGCCAGTAAGTAGCCTCTGTATACTTTCCGAGATAGCCTTTCTTAAGAAAAAAACCATGGCAGAACCTGCCGTAGTACCAATAAACGGGATCAAAAGTCCTTTTATTACTTCTGTATTCATATTTATAATCCTTTAATAATGCTTAGAATATCCTGCCTTAAGTCTGTAACATCATATATCGTCACTGGTTTTTCTGCTTAATCCGCCTTGTAAAAGACCAGATATTTTTATATCAACACCCACCTAACATTTTAGTATAAATCTATTAACTAGCTTTGATTTCAAAGTTCAAAGGCAAATGGCAGCAGTTCATCAAGCAGGAATTTCCTTGTAAAGGCAAGCTTTCCAGCCTTATATGATCCCAGAACTATCTCAAATGAAGTGTCACAGAACTCACTCATGACCTGCCGGCAGATACCACATGGCTGACAGACAACTGTATCATCAAGGCTTTTACCGCCACAGATAGCAATAGCCTTGAAATCCTTATGTCCATCTGAAACCGCCTTAAAAATCGCCGTGCGCTCAGCACAGTTACTGGCACCGTATGAAGCATTTTCTACATTGCATCCTGTATAGACAGTACCGTCGTCACATAGCAGTGCTGCACCGACCATAAATCCAGAATATCTGCAATATGCGTTTTCCATAGCCTGATGGGCCTTTTCTATAAGCTCTGCTTCCTCGTACATAGTATCTCCTCTCATCTGCTGCCCGTTCTTATCCCATGCCTGGCACTGCTTATCATCACAAGCATTATAAATATCAGGGCAAATCCAATCAGATCATAGATCCCGGCCCTGACATGGAATACAGTAACAGTTATGACAGCAGCCGTGACAGGCTCGGAGAAGCCATAGAGTATACCCTTTTCTGGTCCTATATATGATACACCCCTGATGTAGAGCGTAAAAGCCAGCACATTTCCTACAATTACCACAAAGGCAATGCCAAAAAGTCCCATGGCATTCGGAACATAATGTATCCTAAAACTCCTGAAAAGTATGGCAAATACGATTCCTCCGGCTATGAACGAATAGGCCTGGAGCAGTGCGACCGGATACTTACTGATAAGCCTGTCCGAGCAGTTATATATCATTACGCATACTGCCGATACAACTCCTGAAATGATGGCCGGCAGGGAAACAAGGATATTTCCTATGGAGCCATGTGTCGACAGAAGAAATACTCCGGCAAAGGCCATAACTATCGCCGTCACTTCATTCCGCTTCGGTCTTCTGTGCTCTCGAAGGCAGGTTACCATAAGGATGAATACAGGTGAGAGATCCTGAAGTATGGTTCCCATGGCTGCTGAGCTTAACTGGATGCACCGGAAATATGTGAACTGACAGGTGCTTACACCTAAGATCCCATATACGAATAGTCTCCAGAGATCAGCTCTGTTCGTCAGGGGGCCTGCTACCCTTTTTCCATATCTGAACAGGCAATATATGAAAAGTATGACTCCTGCCATACAAAGCCTTAATGGAACCAGCCATCTCGAGTCCATTCCCTGTCTTGTGAAAAGATACTGTCCCATAGAGCCCGAAAGCCCCCAGCAGACGCCTCCAAGCAGGCACATAAGAGCGCCTTTTCCTTTATCTCCTGATATCGTTTTATACATACAGAGATATTATCACTAAAGGCAGGGGATTTACAAGAGTCTATAGCAATGATCGATCTAAAACCTAAATGAGCCGTCCGTCCTCCATACGATAGATTCTATAGAAGCCCTTTTATATTCAAAGCTTATGCTATTACCTGATGATCCTACTGACATTACTCTTACCTCACTTTATAATGGAACCGCTTTTAAGATAACATGAACAAAGTCAATTCTATATATAGAGTGCATAAACGTCAAGCCCGGCAAAAAACCGCGGCCCGGATTTATGGGCCGCGGTTCTTTCTTATCAGTCGGCGATTGCCAGTTAAAAACGTCTTTCTGATCTCTTTTTCTTTACAGTCTTTACAACCTTATAGTTTTTTACTATGTATTTCCTGCCTTTTATGCTTATCGTGCCATTCTTCATAAGAGCGCCGCTCTTCTTCGCCACATATAGGCTGCCCCTGACCTTAATGGTCCTGTTTTTTACAATAAGGCCCTTTGAATCAGTGTAAACACGGCTGCCTGTTTTCTCAAGTGTAACAAAGGCTTTTCTTGCAAGAGTACCATCCTTCCTTGCCACATATATCTTTCCAAAGACCTTGACCTTCTCAGCAGATGCCACGACACCATCACTATTGATAAGAAATGTCTTGCCTGCAAGCTTTGTCATTGAGTTTGCCGCTATCGCCTTGCCCTTCTTATCAGTGATCACAATACCCTTGTCAGTAGCCAGGGCAGCATTCTTTAGAATTCTGCCATCTGCATCCTTATATATGCCATTTACTGCTGCTCCCTGACTCAGGTCAAGACCTGTTTTGTTTACTACAGCAGGCTTTTCGGGCTCTGAATCTTCTGCTTTGATCTGATCTGTCGGTCTGTTCTCAGAAGGCAGACCACCTCCAGCCGGCTTGTTTCCGGACGGAGTGCCAGCAGAAGTCTGGCCTGTCGTTCCTGCACCTCCTGAAGATCCTGAAGTCCCCTGGCCTGCGCTTCCACCAGCCGAAGGACCCGGAACAGGCTTTGTCTGTTCCTCATCCAGTTCAACAAGAGAGATATCATCGATATAAATGTCATGCTGCTTCCTGATTCGGACGCCATCGACAGATCCCATAGTTATGTTAAACCGTGCGGCAGGGTCTGTCGGATCATCCATAGTAAAGTCAAAGGTATAATCCTTCCATTCCTTTCCGACATCGATAGCACCGGTCTTGCTGTAATTGGTCCAGTTGCCTTCATACTGCTGCATGGCAACAGAAATCTTACGCCCGATAGTAGACCTGGCTTTTAACGACAGGCGGTATTTGCTGCCCTGCTTAAGCGGCACTCCATCCTGATTCAGCTGGATATACCATGAATTCCCGGCATCATCTGCCATTGTATCATCGATCGTGATCGCAAACGCATTATCATTGCCATTCATGCTGTCAATGACATACTTTGCCTTTACTGTATCATAGATGTAAGGCGCAAATCCTGCCATCCCGGCATCAAAGGATCCATTCTTTATAAGTGCAGCCTCACACAAGCGGATATTATCCAGATAGTAGGTCCCTGGCTTTGAAAATATCAGATCGATATCTGCATGATCACGGTCCAGTCCCCTGTCAAAATGAAGCTTACTGCTGCAGGACTTACGTTTATCAGTAAGATCCGGTGTGAATTGCTGCTCGCCCACCTTTATGGTAAGGCCTGCACCATCTGTTAAAGCATCACAATAGCCATCAAACGAAAGCTCATAGCTTCCTGCTCCGACAAAAGCCAGCTTACTCTGCCCTATATGGATCGTCTTTCCCTCTGGCACCTCTACCTTCAATTCCCTGACATTGTTCTCATTTGTCACATGGATATATCCGGCATCGTCCTTGTCATATTCCCAATAGCCAAGACGTTCCTTTCCCATATCAAAGGAGCCGTTATATATATAGTTGCCATCAGGGCGGATCACCTTGTCATTGTTTTCAGGAATCTCATCACCTGACTTATGTATGAGTCTTACATTTGAGAGCCTGACTCCTGCCTTTGTTCCCTGTTTTCCCAGATTGAACTCAAGGCTTCCGTTAGGATCGCTCTTCTCATTCATGGTAAAATCAAGGGTATAGCTGCGAATCTCTTTCCCGACAGAAACAATCGTATCCTGCATATAACGCTGCCAGCCTCTGTCAGGTCCTTCCACATCAACTACGATATCGCGTGCCTCATCAGCTGATGCATCAAATGAAAGCTCGTATTCCCAGCCCTTATGCATAGGGATATTTTCCTGCTTCAGCTGGACGCTGTGGTTCTGAGAGCCGATCGTATCCGGCTTCAGATAGATCTGCTTATCCTTTTGTTCATACGTCGTACCTTTTGCATCGCTTTCCAGATGAAGCTTCCAGTTATCTCTGGATGCATTTTCGTCCCCATCTTTACCTATATCCTCAGAGAAATCCCCGTTTCTCACATAATTTCCACTTTCATCTGCCTGGCGGTAGACTACAGGCGCTGCCTCAGGCCTCCTTGCTTCCTTTTCTTCCCTTGCATAGGTCTCTGCAGACTTCTGATATACCTTTACATAGTCGACCTTAAAGGCCTGGTCATTCATGCCTGCATAGGTTTTTTCATCCGGATAACCAACCCAGCTTCCGCCCACGGCCAGATTCAGTATAATATAGAAGTTCTGATCGAATGGCGCCGGATAAGTCAGCTGATTATCATCATCCTGACCCGTATACCAGTCTCTAGTGGAGTAGACCTCCTTGTCATCCACATACCAGGTGATAAGGCCCGGATCCCAGTCGACTCTATATACATGATAGTCGTCTGCATAGCTTCCCTGAGTAAGCTTATTGCTTCCCTGATTCTGCTTATGGCCATTGCCGGAGTCATATCCGTAGTGGATGGTATGGTAGGACTTCCTTGTATCCTGCCCCATGACCTCCATGATATCGATCTCACCGCACTTAGGCCACTGTCCGTATAGTCCCTCATCTGATGCCATAAGCCAGAATGCCGGTAAATACCCCATTCCCTCAGGAACCTTTGCTCTGGCTTCAAAACGCCCGTATCTGAAATCATGCTTTCCCTGAGTATTGATCCGGCCGGATGTGATCTGACGCTCTCCGCCTCCATAAGCCCCGTTCCCGGAGATCATTGCCTTACCTCCGCCATACCAGGTATAGTTATTTTTGGGGTCAAGCAGACTTAGCTCTGTCAGGCGGTCCAGATTACTTGATGCAGTCATCCTAAGCTTATAGCTGTGACCATGCTCCAGACGCAGACCGCCCTGCTGCAGCTGGATATTCCAGTTGGCTTCACCGGAATTTACTATCGAAAGGATCGCCTTACCATTTTCATAACGGATACTGCCCTGGCCAGGCGAAGTCGCGCCAAAGATCCAGCCCTCCTCACTATCAAGCGATGAATTCTTCAGTAATTCATCAGATTCATTACCATCCTTATCCACCTCCTTCAGGGAGATCTGATCGATCACTACAGTTGCTGCTGTAGTGGCTTCCGTCGGATGGTCGCTGTCATCGATCTTTCCGAAATTCACCTGAAGAGCTATGGTATCACTGGTCTTACCATCAGCCTTGATATCCATGGAGATCTCTGTTTCCTTCTCTGCAGGATCTCCCTCGCCAGCACCAGACGTCATCTGGGGTCTGATGACCAGATTGCCATCCTCTACCTTGATATTCCCCTTATCAAGACTGGTATAGCGCTGTAATTCTGCATTTACCCAGCCCGGATCATGCTCCTCCACATTCCAGTCTTTTGTGCTCAGGCCCTCCCCGTCAAAGTCATCCTGCCAGACCAGCTTATAGCCGTCATCGGCCTTTGCCACAAGGCTTGCCTGTGGTAATCCGGTCAAGAGCATGGTAGCCATAGCAGTGCATGCGATTACACTCCTTCGATTTCCCCGATTCATTTTTTCCTCCTTGCTCAAAAAATAAAAAAAACCATCATTTACATTCCTCTATTATGGTCATGTTACTAAAATGATCGTGATTTATATATCACAAGGAGCGAATAAATTACATATTTATGACTTGTTCTATCACCTGATCGTAGAAAGTCTGGCGTTCTTCCAGTAGCTTTCTATCTGACCGGCGAACTGGGCTCGGTCTGTCTTTTTGCCCAGATACTGCTGGGTCATAGCACCTACAGTAGCCTGCTGGTCATCCGGGAGGAAATTGCACCAGCCTATCAGCTTATCATCCTTTAGGTACTGCTTTAATGATTTACCAAGAGGATCAGCTGCATCCACGCTGTTATTTGTAAACGGCGATACCAGACCGCAGGTCTTTGTGATGAATTGCTGTCCCGCCTTATCATAGACAAGCCAGTTCAGGAAATCCTTTGCAGCCTGCCTTTCCTTGTCGGAGATGGCATCCGAATTATCGATGAAGAGATATTTGGTAGAACCAGCGACAAGCTTTGTATTAGTACCGTCATCTGTATTCTGAGGAATAGGCATGAGTCCCATCTCATCAGAAGGGTTATACTTTCCGATCAGTGACCAGTCCCAGGTACCTCCGAACATGAAGGCTATATCTCCCTCCGCAAGCATCCTTTCTGTGGTTTCTCTGTCTGCCTTCAGTGGATCAGCCGATGCGTAATTATACTTCATCAGTACATCAAAGGTATCCATTATACTGTCAAACTTCTTATCGGAAGCGATATCAGCTGTACCCTTGTGCAGCTTCTCTATGAAGGAGTCCGTATCCTCCTGTTCCTCGTAGATCTGAGGGAAATAATGGGCTCCAAGCGACCAGTCCTCAGCCTGAATACCGACAGGAGATTTCATCCCCTTTTTCTTAAGCTCCTCAAGAAGCGATTTGAATTCATCGAGCATCTGAACGGATGACGGATCAAAGTCCTTTCCGGTCACCTTCTTGATCGCACTTGCATTATAGATGATTCCCCGGCCTTCCATGCAGAAAGGAAATCCATATACCTTTCCCTTTACACTGATCGCCTGCTTTGTGTCATCTACCCACTTCTCCTTTGAAAGGTCTGCTGCATGATCTGCAGCAAGAGTATAGATATCCTTGGCATCTACCATGGAGATCGTATATGGATCATTTGCTACATATCTTGTCGCCAGATGGAGGGATACTGTTTCATCAGGACTGTCGACCTTTACCCTTACTCCGCTAGCCTTCTCATACTCCGAGGCCAGCTCCTTCAACTGGTCGGCTATTTCGGTCTTTGAGTTAAATATTGTAATCGTTACATTCTTATTTGCTTTACTTACAGAGCCACCCTTGCTGCCGCAGGCCGTCATGGAGATGACCATTGCAGCAGAAAGAGCCAGAGCTTGCAATCTTTTATTCATCTGATTTCCTGCCTTTCTGTTACAGAGTAGTAAATTTCTCGGTGCTGGAATTAAGCTGTAGTGTGACATTGTTATTCTTATCCATGTCATCATTGATACCGGAAATTTCATTCACGATGTTCTGGGCGTTTTCAGCCGACATATTGATAGCCTCCGACGCCTCACGGACTGAATCCGTGATTCCGGTAACGGAGCTGTTCATATCCCGCATTATAGAAGCAAGCCGTGAGGCTGATCCGTCAAACTCTGACAGCATTCCGTTTATCACATCAGCAGAGGCCTCATATTTGGAGCTGGTATCCACAAAGGCGTCATAATCAGACAGGACAACGGTATTGATGTAGTCGAGCACCTGCATGGCATTATCAGACAGTGCTGTTACAGCCTTTGTCACATCGCCGCTGATATCCTGGATATTTGCAGCTGTCTGTCTGGAGTTTTCGGCAAGAGTGCTGATCTCCTGAGCGACCACTGCAAAGCCCTTTCCGGCCTCTCCTGCTCTGGCAGCCTCTATCGAAGCATTAAGTGCCAGCAGATTGGTCTCTGAAGCAATCTCTAAAATATCGTTAGTAAGATTGTTTATCTGCTGGACCTTCTTCGAATCCTCGACCGAGCTCTCAAGAACCTGTGAAAGCTCTTCCATCTGATGACTGGTGTTTTTCTTTTTCTGCATAGCAGTGACCTTTACGGCATCGGCCTCCTTCTTGATCTCCTCGGCCTTTCCGGCGCCGTTTCTGATACTGCTTTCGATATTCTCCGTTGCTTCGTTTACATCATCCAGCTTTTCGTTGATGTCAGATGCTGTCTCGGAGACATTCTGCATGCTCGCAGACAACTCCTCAAGAGCGGCAGAAGTATTCGTGACATTATCATTTGCCATCGCTATCCTTTCCGTCATGCTTCTTGTAGAGTCAGTCAGGACGACTGTACCATTCTTTACATCTCGAAGGATATTCTGCAGGGTCTCAATGAAATCATTGAAGCCATCTCTTATATATCTGATCTCGGAGTCGGTATCTACGCTGATACGCTGAGTCAGATCGCCGCGTCCTGCCTTGATATTTTCGATGATCTTATTGATGCCGTTTGAAAGTGCTATGATCTTTTTTACTATCATCTGATACATCATTACGAAGTTGATCACCGTAAAGATAATAAATACGATCACACTGATCACAGAAACAAGAACGCATTCCTGCTGGATCCTCTGCATCTCGTCCATAGACGAAGCATTTACCCTGTCCACCTCAGATGACAGCTTCATGAAATCGGTAGACAGATCCATAAGACTCTGAAGCACGACCCCGTTCATCTGGATCTGCGCGTCATCATTATTTCCATCATTTAATAGCTTCATTACATTGTCGACGCTTTTACAGTAAGTCTCTATATCACTGCTCGTCCTGCTAAGGCTTGAAGCCACATCTTTTAGGTCCATGGAAGAATACTCCGGACTTTTGACCTGCTTGTTCAGACTCTCAAGGGTTCTCTTTATCACCTTTTCACAGTAGGTGATATTGCCCTGATAGGTACGCTTGTTGGTATCACCTGTCGTTATGACATAGGACAGGGGCTGGGAATACATGTAGTAGACCATGGTCTTCATCTTTTCCTTGCTGCTGCTCACCTGATTTGAGAATCTGACTGTCTCGTTCGAGATCTTCTCGCTTCTTCTGAAACTTGTCATCATAAGAGCCATAACAGCCACAAAGACTATGACAAATAGCAGATTCATAACAAAGACCTTAAAAAGTATGGAGCGGTTCCATCTGGTATGGGTGCTTCTCGCATCTGAATACTGTGCCATATATTTTCCTTTCTTTTCCTTTATTATTAATTCTTATGCTTAACTTTTTTAGTATAGTCTTGCTCCTGTAAAAATTCAACAGCTTTAGAAAGAGTTAATTTCAGCTATATTCAAAGTCCATCCCGTCAGAGGCTGCAAAAATTGCGAAATAAATATCCATTTGAATACAATATTTTATTTCCCTTATGCCATAAAAAAGACTTCTGGCTACAGCCAGAAGCCCACAAATCTGTCCTGAAATGTATACTCACCCATCCGATCAGACTTTTACAACAGAAATCCTCTGTTGTATGTGATCTCTTTTTTCGATCTCATCTACCATTGCAATGGCATAATCGGCACAGGAGATAATGCTCTCACACTTTTTTCTCATAAAGATGCTCTGAAAATATCCGCAATATCCTTCTCACTAAGCGGTGCCCATGCGTTTTCAAGTCCCTCATTTTCTGCTACATGATGCGCCATCTCATCTATACGGCTCTCATCAATACCTACTTCCCGCAGATGCATCGGGATACCGATCGATGCGAAGAACGCGTACGTTGCCTCAATCGCCCGATCTGCGATATCAAACCGATCCTGATTCGAATCAATTCCAAATACGTTCACACCATATTTAACAAACCGGTCAACGGTCTTATCGCTTAAGATATGCTTCATCCATCTAGGTGTGATGATCGCCAATCCCTCTCCATGTGTAATGTCATAGTACGCAGAAAGCGCATGCTCCATGCCATGGCACGGCCAGCCGGACGGACTGTTTCCAAGCGAATAGATCCCGTTGCATCCATAGGTACAGTCAAGCATCATTTCCGCTCTTGCCGTATAGTCGGCTGGATTCTCAAGACACTTCTTTGCATTGGCCATAAGACTCTTAAGCGCTGCTTCCATAAAGCCATCATTCAGAAGTGTGGAATCCTCGCAGAAATACTGCTCCATAATGTGATTCATCGCATCCGCGCAGCCTGCAGCTGTCTGTTTCTTGGATACCGTAAATGTATACGTCGGATCAAGGAAGGAAACTGCAGGATAAAGAAGCGGATCCACATAGCCGATTTTATCGTTTGTCTCGGTTCTGGAAATCACACCGCCGCAGTCATACTCACTTCCCGTAGCGGCAAGCGTAATAATGTCTACAATCGGAAGTGCTGCATCTGCCTTCACCTTGTAAGAAATCAAATCCCACGGATCTCCGTCATACTTCGCTCCGGCTGCGATTGCCTTCGAGCAGTCGAGTACGCTGCCTCCTCCGACCGACAGGATGACATCCACATCATGTTCCTTGCAAAGCTTTACTCCGTCAAGGACGCTCGGATCATACTTGGGATTCGGCTGAATGCCTGACAGCTCCACGATTTCAAAATCCCTAAGAAGTTCCTTCACCTTATCATAAAGTCCAATCTTCTTGATACTTCCGCCGCCGTAGGTCATAAGAATCTTTTTCCCATACCGGCTCATAACTTCCGGAAGCTTTTCCACAGCTCCCTGGCCAAAGATCAGTCTTGTAGGGGTACAATAATCAAATTTCTGCATATTTTCTTCTCCTTTCAATCATACGCCCTGCCTTTATCATCATCGCAATAAGCCTCACTTCGGTATAAATCTACCACATTTATCTTTTTGCAATTCATTAATCAATCAGATGAAAATCACGCAAATACGACTCATATTCTTTCATCGAGATATTTTTATCATTGTAGTAGAAATGACTGCTTTCATTATATCTATCATCTTTCGAATCCCAATACTCTGCCCCTATACTGATCGTATCCTCTACCTTCTCATCACCATTATATTTTTCTAGAAAATACGTCTGTCTTCCACAATGTGTCACGTCACTGTGAACTACCCATACAGTGTTCTTAAACGAAGTATGTGACAGAAAAGAGGCTGTACCATCACCATATGCCAGCACACGGAGACTTCCCTTATATGCGTCTATGTACATTCCTCCATAAAGCTCCCAGCAATTATCTCCAATAATATACTCATCCTCGCCATCATTATCAAGATCCATCTTACTATTTACTGAGATGGAATCAGAATCCACATTCTTCTTTAGTATCTGATAATAAACCCAGTCCAGGTTCTTCGTGTCATTGTAGATTACCGGAATCTCACCAGATATGAATTTTTTAAACAGGGCATCATTGGAGAGGTTCTTTGTCTTATTCAGTGTCTCCTTTTTTAGAAACACATCATAATCCACACTCACCGTCTTTTTGCCAACTTTGCATAATATGGTTCCAACTCCATTATGTACTGGCTTAATGACAATTTCTTTATTGCTTTTCCTGACAATCTTTACAGATGGCTTTTTATACTTCCTGCAATAATCGTTTTCCCTTATTGTCCATACTACTTTTGAATTTCCTGCTCCTTTAAGTTTTACAGCCTTCTGAACCTTCTTTGTGATCCGAATGGTATCACTTATACTCAACTGTGGAGCTGACTTTGCACTTGCTGATATACTCACCTGATCAGTGCAAAGAATAATAGCAAAAAGCATCAATACTGCAGCAAATTTCTTCTTATATCTCATATAATCCTCCTGTTTTATATTTGCATGTCCTATAATTTTGGCTTTGTTTCGATACAATTATTGTCTGTTTTGTTACATCCGTTACCGTTACCACTCCCGGATCTATAACATAACAAACAATGTAGTTGTCGATGATCATCTTATGTATTCCAATGGAATGCTCCGGTTCGCATTCAAACAAGCCAAATCTATCTGGGAATGACTCCAATGTCAAAATCGCATCGGCAATACGATTATACTGTCCTATCGCATTCTCAGATGCTTGAAGTTTTTTGCTATATGCTCATAAAGAGCATCCATATCGGCAAGAGCATCATCGGTAATATCAACTGTGTACTTTTCCATTAACTGTGACTCTCCCGAAATTTTTCAAATGCCTGTGCTGCATTTTGTGTTCTTCCTGCCTTATAAGAATCATAGCCTCGCTGAATCCTGGCATGAATCTGCTCCTCACTCATCTTGGTAGCATCAATACTTTCAGGCGCGCTAGGTAAGGTCACAGAAAAAGGAATACCACCCACTAGAACGATTTGATTAAGAAACATATCTACAGCGGTAGACATAGGTATTCCCAAACGCCCTAAAACTGACTCCGCATCCTGCTTCAATTCCGGGTTTACTCTTAAATTCAATGTTGCTGATTTCTCCATAACAAGGCCTCCATTCATCATTATTGTAACGACAATGTTGTTACATGTCAACAGTCTGAATGGAATCAAAAAACACTCCAAAATGTCCCAATTCCTATGCCAAAATAGAAACAATAATACCCACTACCATATACATGAAATTAGGAAAGCGGAAGGTAAAAGTTGCTATGCCCATTTCCTCTGCAAATACCACATATGGAATTGTCAGAAATGTAATGGCTGCACCTGCTACGCAAAACCAGTTTCCTTTTCCCCAGTAGTCATTTTTTGTCACTTTTACTGTTGATACAAGTAAAAGGAAAGGCAATAATACACATTTTAATGCAATAGTAACTCCTGATGTCATAGTTCCTTTGATTTGCCAGAAAACAATCATTGCTACAACCCATACAATAAAGTATGTAGAGAGCAAAATGATTTTGCCTAAATGTTTTTTAGCTTTTACTGTGTTTGTGCTTTCTTCCAAGAAATCTTGATAGGTCTGATTCATTGATTTTTCCTCCTTGAGCAGGTGGTCAAGACTTACCGAATAGATGTCACTCATTTTTATGACACTAATGATATCAGGATACGACTTATTGTTCTCCCAATTAGAGACAGTTTGTCTACTTACTCCCAGTAACTCGGCCGCTTGTTCCTGGGTTATCCCTTTTCCATTTCGTGCATTTTTGAGTTTGCTTCCTATTTCCACAATCCATCCACCTTTAGTAGTTATTTGCTCCGTTCTGAAGCATACTCAAGATACAATAATCAGGCCCATATTTCTATCAAACTGCCTTTACACTCGTTAAAAAACTTGTCAAAATCCTTTTACAGTGTCCTGAAAAGGGGATTCACAAAACCCACAGCGGATCACTGGCGTATATGTATAAGTTTTCTGCGTCATTTTCTTCCCGGCGTCGCAGAATTACAGCTTATACTGCATAAAGTTTCCGTTCTTTACAAATCCAAAATCCGTATACAGAAGCACGCCCATATCTGATGCAGTGATTTGTACTGTCCCGCACCCGTAATCCTTGGCCTCATTAACAACAAGGCCGAGCAATTCTTTTGCTATGCCTTGACGCCTATATGCCGGATCAGTAAACATACTCGACAAGAGGCCGATTCTTCCATTAGGGCAGCCAAAATAGGGTGGCTTCTCGACAAACGACATCCCACTGGTACCGATTATTTTCTCTCCGTCCATCGCCAACCAGGAAACAAATGTCCCATCGGACATATGCCGCTCATAATAATCTTTCAGCGCAGGTACAAGATCAACATCCTCATTTGCGCCTTCCTCACGGAGTTGCTGGATACGCATCCTGATAAATGTATCCAATTCCTTCTCTGTCAACTTCTTATAATGTATTTCCATTCAATCACCTTATAACTCGCACACCATAATATATTCTTCGGCATTTTCATCGACCGTCTTGAATCCGACATCCTTGTACATCTTCACGGCGTAATTTGCTTTCTGCACCGCCAGGGATGCTCGTTCATATCCCTGCCATTTCAGCAATTCGAGCATCTTTACCATAAGCTGCGAACCGATGCCCTGACCGCGATACTCTTTGTAAAGCGAAATGGCGAAAGACGGCGTCTCATCATCCACATGACCATAGTCGTCCATAATCCTCGTCCAAACCGCTCCGACCACCCTGCCTTCGAAATCCGCCACCAGGCAGTTATCGCCTTTCCGGGCACTGAAATCATCCGTGTAAACACGCAGTTCCGGCTTCTCGATGATATCCCTCTCCGGCGGCTCCGCTCCCTTCGGTATGAAGATCGCTTCATACAGGAAGTCTTTTAGCAATTCGATCTCTTCTTTGCGGAGACTGCGGATCACATAGTTTTCGGATCTTTTCTTATTTTCTTTTTCCATAATTTATTTGTTTCCTATATATCGGTGAAGTCGCAAATTGCGACTTCACCGATCAGATCACCTTGTCCGGAAGAAGCAACAATGCATCGATTACCGGATGAAGCATTGCCGTATTTTCAATCGTATTGATAGCACATACTTTTCTGCCCGCATCTTTGCTTGAAGCACCGCAATGAAATACCTTCTCCGTCTTTAATCCGTAGTCCAAAACAATGAAGCGATCATGACAATCCGGGTTTGGTTTTATTATTAGCGACGGATATTGAGCTTGAAAATCAGTGACATCCGATGAAGTGAGAAAGCCACGCCTGCCATGTCCGTTTTCTGTGAACAATATCACTGATACGCCATTTTTCTTTTGTGACAGTTGATGCAGTGTCTTAATATTTACATAGTCATCTATCACATAGATGGACTTTTTCGCCATCTGATAAATCTTGATATAAGCAACATCCGCCTCAAACTTTTGTCCCTTATAGATCACATAGTTTTTCAGCTCTGTATCAAGTACAAAATTCTCATTGATCTTGTTGATGCTTTCCTGAAGATCAGACATCTTAGCATCGGCATCATCTTGCCGCCGCTCGATGCGCTTTGTAGTCTCGGTTAGAGTATCTGTTATGTACTGTAACTCATTCTTTGTTACAAACTGCTGATTCTGCCGAATATAATGCCGCATCTCCCGAAACGCACGCATGATAAAGATGCTCTGCTGCTCTGCAAGTTCACCTTTCAAAACCGTAGCGAGCATATAGATGCCCTGCTCAGTAAATGCATATGGCGGTTTTCTGCGACCGCCATCCTGTCCGGAATAAAAATTCGTATTTCGTGAAGTCACAATTTGCGACTTCACGAATTCAATTTCTTCTTTTGTGAGCTGAAACATAAAGTCTTCCGGAAATCGGTTAATATTACGTTTTACCTGCTCGTTCAGTCGTTTTACTTCATATCCATATATCAACGCCAGGTCATGATCCAGCATAACCTGCTTGCCCCTGATGGTATATACGAGATTTTCAATGTCTTCTGGTTTGATGTAAACCGGAATAATCTCAGTCTTATTATTTTGATTTGCCATTCAGCGTCCCTTCTTATTTTTCTTTATCTGGCACGATTTGTGGGTGCGGACGTTTTTCTGGACCAATTATACGGTCAATCCAAGCTGTCTCCGGTACTGGATAGGGCTGATCCCTCCAAGTGATATCTTTATACGCTCCTCCGCATACCAGTGCATATAATCATCCAGGATCTTTATGAACTTGTCAATGAAGACATCCTGCCAGGAATGACCATAGAACATCTCGTTCTTCAGCCGGCCGAAGAAGCCTTCGCATGCGAAATTTCCGGCGAGCAGCCTTTCTTTGACATTGAGCGGATCAGCCCGGCATCTTTCATACGGCTGATCCATCCCGGCCAACGGTGGTGGCATCCCCGGTCGGAATGGACGATAGGATACTCGCCCGGTTTCAGTGCCTCGATTGCCGCATCCAGCATCTGATTGACAAGATCAGCATTCGGGGATGTTCCAATCGTCCACGCGACTGGAAGCCCGTCAAAGCAGTCGATAATCGGAGACAGATACACCTTTCCAGCCGGGATGGAGAATTCCGTGATGTCCGTCAGCCATTTCTGATTCGGCGCATCCGCATGGAAATCGCGCTTTATCTGGTTCGGGACCGCAGGGGTGATCTCGCCCTTATAGGAGTTGTATTTCCGCTTCCTTACACTTTTGACAGTGAGCCTGTCCTGTTTCATGAGACGGCGCACGACCTTCTCTGATACGGTCACGGATTCGTTCCTCAGGACCGCATGGATCCTCCGGTAGCCGTACCGGTTTGAGGATTCATCGAAAGCCTGCCGGATCTTTTCGCGAACATCCGCATATTTGTCCGGAGCCGCCATAGCGGCCTCCTGATAGAAGTAGCCGCTTTTTGACATCTGAAGAACGCTGAGCAGTGTCTTCAGGCGGTATCTGTTCCGGAGGGCGTCAATCACGACTGCCTTGTCATGATTCGTCAGACTTCCGAGACTGACGCCCTCCTCTTTTTTTATGACTTCTGCCGCCTTCTCAAGGACATCCCTCTCAACACGGAGACGGAAGACCTCGTCTTTCAGCTCTCTGGCCTGCTTTGTAAGATCATTGACCTGTGACTGTAGCTCTTCTATGGTGGCCGGCTTTGGTTCTTCGGCCTTGTTTCGCTTTGGCATGGATGACACGCTCCCTTCCCCGAGCAGCTCCCGTGCCCACTGGTAAATGGAGCACCGGCTCACCTGATACCGCGACGCGATTTCCTGCACGGTTTCGTCTTTAGTGCAAAATTCCATTACCGCGGCTTTTTTCTGCTCTTTCGTCAAGTGTACCATAGATCGGCCGGCAGAACAATGAGGCTTTTCTTCCGGACAGAGTTCCGTGACCCACTGCTTCAGAAGTGCCCTGCTCGGATACCTCAGGGCCCGGATCGTCCGGGACGCGCATTTCCCATACTACATGTAATGCTTTACCGCGGCTTCTTTCTGCGCTCCATTGTATTTCGGTGACCGAACGAACTTTTTCTTAAGTCCATTGTCCCTGAGATACTCTTCGTACCAGTATCGTAGGGTCTTCCGCTCCGGGTAGCCGAGCTCTCGTATGACTGCGGCTGCACTTTTGTCGTATTGGATGTAGAGCCGGACGGCCCTGATCCGATCATCATAAGAATACATGTGCGAATCTCCTTCTGGTCATTGTCGAAGTCCAGGTTTTTGTCCGCACCCCCAGTGGGTCAATTTTACTTGACAATCTACATTAGGAGATAGTGGGAAAATGATCGGGTGAGAATGTATATGGTATGAATGGTCTAGATTAAGAACGAATAGAAATGTGATGGATATAAATTTCTATTAAATAAGGTTCAGCGTAATGTCCTCGCCTTTTTTTGCGGAACATGCTCCTCAATAGATCAATTACTTCTAGGTAAGGTTCAGCACCCATCGGAAACGATGGATTGGCTTGAGAAGGTATCTGTATCAATTCCTTTAAGGTAAGGTTCAACCTGCTGCGCTAGGAAGGGGCTTGTATGCCTGTTTTCTGGTCAGTAGTAAACACCAATATCCCATATGGTCTGGCATATATATCCGGCAAAAAGAGATATCAGTCTATATTCCATGAAACTTCCATCCTCTGGAACGTCAACTTCATCAGGCTTTTTCTCCTTCTGTCCGGGGCCTTCTATTGTGAGCATCCAGAGTTTTATCTTATCCCACGGAACATTTCTTACGTCGGTCTCGCCAATCTCTTCAAGCTTGTCCTCGAACATCCAGTTCATCCCGGCTATATATAACTCTTCAAAGGTTTTCGCACTGTCCATGCCTTTATCACCATACCTGCCACGCAGCAGCATAGCGCTCTCCACAGTACCATCATCAAGAGAAAATTTCTTCCCCATAACTTTGTACTGGGTCGTGTGCATCTTAGGGACCTCTTTTTTATTTTCTTCTTCTGGCTCATCTGGCCAGATATCTTCTAGGTCCTCTATTTTGCTATCATCCGCGCGGTCTGCCGGGCGTCTATGCTTTCTGTAAGTACTTATATCTACGATCTTATCACTCATTTGTAACTTGTATGATAATTACAGAAGCGAAATCAACATTTTCCTTTCTTTTTCATACTGTGGTTCAATACATTCAGATACTGTGTGACTTTTGATTTTGTCCTGTAGCTTTGACTACTTTATAGGAGTGTATTGCCGCTACCTTTATCTGAATTGTTTATTAGCTGGATGTGCCGGGGCTTTTGCCCCTGAGTACTTATTTCAATCAAGTCTACAATGATAATCGCTGGTGGATGCCACAGTGTCCGAAACCAAAAGGAGGTTTTCTCTATGTACTATGTAGGCATCGATATTGCCAAACTCAATCACTTTGCCTCTGTTGTTTCAGCAGATGGCGAAGTACTCATCAAGCCGTTCAAATTTACGAATGACAATGATGGCTTCTGTAAGCTGCTTTCTGTGCTCGCATCATACGAACGCGGCAGCCTCATCATTGGTCTTGAATCAACGGCACACTATGCAGACAACCTGGTTGAATTCCTCGTATCTAAGCGCTACCAGGTCTGCGTCATCAACCCGATCCAGACTTCCACAATGCGTAAGAACAACATCCGGAAGACCAAGACCGACAAGGTGGATACGTTAGTTATTGCCAGAACTTTAATTACTCAGCCGCACAGGTTCTTTTCACTTGGAGAGATTGGCGACATTCACCGCTTCTCCAAGCCATGTCAGCTGCTTGCGTTTGCAGGATTGGATCCATCTGTATACCAATCCGGAAACTTCAATGCCAGCCACACCAGAATGTCGAAGCGTGGCTCCCGGGTTCTCCGGTATGCATTGATCAACGCAGCTCACAACGTGGTAAAAAACAATGCGACCTTCAAGGCTTACTATGACACCAAGATGGCCGAAGGCCGAACTCATTACAATGCTCTTGGACATTGTGCCGGCAAACTCGTCAGGGTCATATTCAAGATGCTTTCTGACGATGTAACCTTCAATCTCGAATAAGTTCTAATTCGGGATCATAGTAGATTTTGAAAAGCACCTGTAAGGGAGCTTTATTAAAGTTACCCTTTCATAGCCGCAGGACAAAAAGAAAATTTTCTGCTAATTTATGCTTGACTTTTCATAGCTGGTCTCATAGGATATTTATTTCTACATCTGTGCATATTTCTGAAAGAGCGTTCCCATCGAACAGCTTATTATTTATAAGCTCGTCTATGTCTCCTGTCTCATAGAAATCATTGCCATACCACTCCGTGAAAGTTGGCTGATAATTAGTTACCTCTGAGGTAATGCCACACTGTTTGCCATTATAAATAAACGTAACATCATTCAGACAGGCGTCAATAACCTTTTTTAAATCTGAGGCTGTCATAATATATCACCGTTTTCCTTTCTTTCATCATCTGTCAGCTCACGAGTTGACTTGTTCTTAAGCCTGCCGTTCTCATCAAACTCATAATCGTGCGCACATGACAAGGGGACGGTTCTATTGTCTTTTTATCTAAATTAATTTAAGCATAAAGACAACAGAACCGCCCTATGTCCCCAAGGAGCTGCTTTTCTTCTGTCGTCATACCTTAAACCGTGATACAGCCTCTGTCAGCACTTCAAGATTCTGCTTGAGCTGGTTAATGGTATCCTTTGATTTTGACACGATACTGTCAAGCTCGGCAGTCATTGATGATGTTTCTTCTGTAGATGCAGCATTATCAGTTGCTGCGTTGTTGAGGGATACGATGTTGTCCTTTATCCTGTCTTTCTCTTCCGTCATCGTCCTGATGTTGTCAGAGATTGTCTTTGCGGATGCAAAGCACTCATTGAGCGAATTCTCAAGACGTCTGAATGTCTCACTTGTCTGGTTAAAAGCTTCGACCTGCTCTGTTGACATATCGGACATCCTCTTCATGATGGATATCTGCTTGTCAGAATTGGCCACGAGTTCTTCGACAATGCCGTTGATGGTCTGTGCGGATTCATCGGACTGCTGTGCCAGGTTTCCTATTTCCTCTGCAACAACCGCAAAGCCTCTTCCTGCTTCTCCTGCCCTTGCAGCTTCTATGGAAGCGTTGAGTGAGAGGAGGTTTGTCTGGCTTGCGATATCTGAGATGAGGTTTGCTGCCTCTGCGATCTTCTTTACCGAATCCGATGTCTGCTGCGTCTGGTCTGACATAGTTTTTATATCAGCTATCGTCGCATCATTCTTCTTGACGAGATCTGCAAGGGTATCCTTTGACTGCTTCTGACAGTCCATCATATCAGCAGCGTTCTTGTCAAGTGCCGATACACTCTCTGATGACGAATCAATGCCTTCTGCAAGACTCTCGATGCCTTCCACGGAATCAGATGCCGTCTTTGCCTGCTCCGTATTGTTCTCGGCAATATTCTGTACTGCCGATGACACGCTCTGTATCATATCAGCCATGCTTGCGAAATTCGATGAAAATTCATTTATCGAGTCATCGAGGGCATTGCATGACTCGGTTGTCTTGCGCATCATTGAATCGATGTTATTGCGGGCGGTATTCAGTTCACGTCCTGTGTCACCGAATTCATTCTTTGCCTTTATGTTTATATTATGTGTAAGATCACCGTCTGACAGGTCGTTGGCGAAATCCTTTATCTCAGCAAGCGGTTTTGTGGCATCTTTCCCGACCTTGCGCGCGATAATGGTGCTGATAAGGATACACGCAATGCTTACAATAATGATGCCGCCTAGCATTGCTGTGTTATTCCTCTGGATGCTCTTTTCTGTTGCAGACATTTCCTTGTTCATGTCATCGGTATAGTTGCCTGTTGAAAGCATCCATCCCCATGGTTCAAAAAGCTGCGAATAGGCTAGCTTCGGCGCCACGGTCTTGCCGTCTGCTTTTGTAAAGTAGAACTCATTGAATCCGCCCTTATCCTTTGAAGTACATGATTTTCTTATCATCTGAATAATCATGTTGCCCTTCTGGTCTTTTAAGTCCTTACGGTTGTTGCCTTCCTGGTCCGTAAGGATAGGATGCATGACAAGATTGTAGTCCAGATCATCGATCCAGAAATAACCGCTCTGGTCGTCACGGTAACGGAAGTTTCGTATATCTTCCTTTGCCCTCTCCTTTGCCTCATCTTCTATCTGTTTGCCGTCTTTGTACAGATCATATTCCATCTGTACCATTGATATCGCTGACTGGGTTTCCGATACGATCTCCTGTCTGTATCCTTCGTCCTTTGCGCTGTGGTACACGTTCATTGACTGCGTGAATGACCGTCGTATGGATATGATCGATAGTGTGCTTATCACCGTTGATACCACAAGAACAGCGATAAAACAGATAAGCATGATTGATGTGCTGACACTCTTATAACCCTTTTTTTCTTCTGCATAGAAACTGGCTTCCTTTCTGATGAAAATTAATTTACTCTTCTTATGTTCTGGCAGGCAAAAATTATTGATTATTCTGCCTGCTTTTCAGCTTTTTTCTTTCTCGGCGCCCTATCGGAATGCTTAAGATCCGAATAAGTCTTCAAACGTCAGCTGATGTATGCCGTCTCTTCGTTTTTCTGCCATTTGACAAGTCCTCAATTATTACAATTTTATAAACTGATGATATTATTATATCACTTTACAATGCCTTTGTAGATACCTTATTTGCATACGACGATCTTTTCAAAGACCTTGCATGACAAGGGGACGGTTCTATTGTCTTTTTTAGTAAGTTATAATTAAAAATGTGCAGAAGTTATGGAATAAAAATGTACAAATGATATCATTGATAGAGTTACCTAGAAGGCTATATCAATGATAATCAAGACATCCATTATTTCTGATCTCGAGATCAACAGCTTAGAGGATTTACACAAACTGGTGTAATGAGTTCAACGAAGAATGCGAAGCCCAAAGCAAAAATCGACCCTGATAAAAAGACTGAGGCCGATTATATGAAGGAGAATAGACGTCTTCATCAAGAACTTGAAGATGCAAAGAAAGAGAATTTATTTTGGGTCAATCATTTTTTCTATGTGATACTCAGGCCACTGACCGGGCGACATAGCACATTGACAGTTGCATAAAAAAGGATCTTCCTGTACGATTGAGTTGCATCTTTGGCCGGATGTAATAACCCAATCAACAGGAGGATCCTATATCATGGATTATATACGAACTGAAGCAGATGGACAACTGGCATTTACGCAATCTACTGAATTTTTGTTTCTGCCATCTTGTCTTTATGGCTTTCATAATACCGAAACTACTGTAGAGACCGCTAAATCTGGACGTACCATCTACTGTCATCGTGGTACTTTGGAACTTCTTCATGAAGATCATGGATATAAGCCGGAAGGAGTACGTCAGGAATCATCCCTCACATAAAATTTGTGATCGAGCCATTTTTCACTTAACAAAACATGATCTTCATCATTCATATGTCTTATTCTCCTGTTACATCTTCAAACAACTTTGCTGACACAATATCCTCAATTTTTTCTCTGAACTGCTTAAGCATTGCTGTATCTCCAACAATAATTTCATCAAAGAATAAACTTCCGGTTGTTTTTCTTAGAATCAAATCTACAGTCCCCGGATTCTTCAATTCATTTCCTTTTATCAAGGACTTCGGACGTGCTTTCTTTGATTCTGAAAAACCTAATGTGCAGTTTCCATCCGCTGTTGCCAGCGAACACACTACCCGATTTTTCCGAAAGCCTTCTTCTACTTGAACATCCGATTTCATTAGTGTCATCATATCCGGCAAAACCTGTATTTTTCTTCTTACTGTACCTTTTGCCGACTTCTCATTCTGTCCTGCTTTTGCAAAATCAAAGTCCACATCCGCAAGCGTTCCATCATAACATTTGCGGAAAAATGTCTTAGCATCTATCTTGGACTGCACACCTGTTAAATGCTGAAAATTATCTTCCTCTGCAGCAATTATATAATAATCATTTTTCTCAAATGCTACCGAGCAGATTAAATACTCATAATCAACATAGATGTCCTTATACTGTTTTGCAGCTTTTATCATTTCCTGTCGGGCACGTTCCTTAAAACTTTCCTCTGCCATTTCATCTCCTTTGTTAAAGAAAGGCGGATGACCGAAGCCATCCGCCTTTGATTTTTAGCAGTTTACTCTGTAATGGGAATGAGTTTTAGGTCTTCATCCCGACCACTGGAAACGGGTTTTAAGTCTCCGTCCCGACTGTAGTATCTTCTCTTTGTAATTTAAATATACACTATCGTCTGCTAAAAGTCAATTATTATCTGTCAAGTAAAAATGCGGATCTTTAACACTTACTATAGCATAAGAATTAAATAAAAACACTTACAAGCCGCAGAAATGCGGCTTTTTTCATGCCCAAAATCTGTCAAGTTTTTCAAAAAATACGTTGTACGGTATGGTATAATAGAGGCATGAAGTTGAACTATGACAGAAAATCAAAAGACCCCACATACTTTATCCAGATGGGATTCAGAAACGGAAAGAAGACATCCACGCGGAATGTCGCACGTATTGGAAAACATTCCGAGCTGCTTGCGCAAGGCATCAGCGATCCACTTGCTTATGCAAAAGAAAAGGTGGCTGAGGCAAACAAAGAGCTGAAAGATGGCAAGGTCTCAATGGAGGTAAAAATTGACTTTGCAGAAAAGGTTCTTGCATCAAACGCCGTGGTATCACAATCCACAACGAGGAACATCGGATACTTTTATCTTCAATCCATCTACCATCAGCTGCAGCTTGATGAATTCTTCAGAAACGTCACCGCTGATTCCAAGATCACGTTTGATCCGAACCAGGTAAACCATTTTCTAACGTATGCAAGAATTCTCAATCCTGACTCCAAGCTTGGCACATACGAGCATCTGGATCATTACTATGAAGCGCCTCAGTTCGGATATCAGCATATCATGAGAACTCTTGATATCCTGGCTGCAAACCATGATGGCTACATCTCTCATCTGTATAAAAAAAGCTGCGATGTCATCAAAAGGGACAACTCTGTCTGCTACTTTGACTGCACGAATTACTACTTTGAAACAGAAACAGAGGATGTGGTTGTGGATGAGGTTACGGGAGAGATCATGAAAGGATTCCGGCTTTACGGTCCTTCCAAAGAGCATCGGCCAAACCCGCTTGTTGAAATGGGACTTTTCATCGATTCCAGAGGTATTCCAATCTCCATGTGCCTGGCTTCCGGCTCCACCAACGAGCAGACACTTGCCATACCGCTCGAGAAGAAGATTACTCAGATGTTTCAGGGAAAGAAATTCATCTACTGCGCAGACGGCGGTCTTAACTCTCTGAACATCCGTCTTTTCAACAGCATGGGAGGCAGAGCTTTCGTCGTTACTCAGTCTGTAAAGAAGCTTTCAGAAGTCCTCCAACAGGCGGTATTCAATGACTATGATTATCGCCTGGTTTCTTCAGGAGAATCAGTCACGATTGAAAAAATGAAAAACTTCGACCGCTTCAGCGGAGCCAATCGTGCTCTTTATGATGACTGCGCCTATAAAATACTGACAGCTGACAAAGCCGTTGATACAGGTCTTACAGAAGTCAAAGTCTACAAGAACGGAAAAACGAGAAAAGTGAAATCCAAGGCAGCACTCAAACAGGTCATTATCGTCACGTTTTCCCGCAAGATGATGGAATACGAACGTCACATCAGAAACAATCAGGTTCAGCGTGCAAAGGATCTTCTGAAAAAAATGGATCCGGAAACGTTTAAGAAAGGTCCAAACGATGTGACCCGCTTTATCAAAAGATCAAACAAGAAGAAAGACGGGCCTGATGCAGACAGATATGTCATTGACGAGGAGAAGATAGCCGAAGAAGAAAAATACGACGGATACTATGCTGTTGCAACCAACCTCACACCGGACAAAGGTGAAAGTGAAAATGATTTCGTTCACAGCATAATCTCTTTGAACGCAAAAAGATATAAAATTGAAGACTGCTTCAGAGTCATGAAAACTAACTTCTGCTCACGTCCTGTCTATCTCCAGACAGAGTCTCACATCAAGGCACACTTCATGATCTGCTACACAGCACTGCTGCTGTACAGGCTCATGGATGCCAAGCTGGACGATTATTGTAAAGCTCTGAAAGACAGCACTATTCACCTGACCACGGATAACATCATCGAAACTCTTCAACACATGGAGGTGGCCAACGTGCAGGATATGTATTATCTTTCGACCTACACCGGTTCACAGACGCTTAATGCACTGGAAGCGGTCTTTGATCTGAGCCTAGACCGAAAGTATTATCAGCCATCAGAATTGAATAAAAAACTGAAGAAAATTTTATGAAAGATTTTTTCTGGAGGAAGGTTTCCATACAACATTTTTAGAAAAGCCAAAAGTGCCAGAACCTTGAAAACAGTCAAGAATTCTGGCACTATTATATTCGTCAAGTGTTAAAGACGGGAATATACACTATCGTCTGCTAAAAGTCAATTGTTATCTGTCAAGTAAAAATGCTCATTTGCCATCCCCAAATAGAGAGTTTCAAAAAAGTGTAGCAGGAACACCCCCATTCCGTCCCCAGCAGAAAAAGAAAATGCCCACCAAGCCCGTAAATTCAAGCTTTGTGAGCATATTCCCGTTATTCGAATTCGATAATACTAACTTGGTATCAACCGCCTCATCTGCATATATTCGTTAAATACAGTTCATTTTTGTACTCTCTGTATCATTTTTCGATAATTTCACGCCGTTTCTGTTGTCATATGGTTGTCTCCGTGACAACCTCTGCGACAACATCGACTGAAATTATTATGACGGATTGCAAGTGAAAATGCAAGAGATTTTTATAGAAATTTCATTCTGTGAAACTTACTGAAACTTAAAAACACAGTCTGCCCCATCGCCTTTGAAAACATTTTTTGGATAGACTGTGAAATCCTTAGCCATGTTTTAAGGGTTTTTCCACAACATCAATATCCAAGAGCTTGTCATGTACCAGCTCTTCGCGTATTATCTGTACTGTATCAACCGTTTTATTAAGCTTCTCATCTGTTTTAGTAAGTCTTTCGTTTGTTTCTGTCAGCTTATCATTTGAATCAGAAATTTTAAGGGATAACTGAAGTAGATCATGCTGGCGAAGCAGATCATTATTATCAACGATATAGTCCTTCATAGCACGAAACGTCCGAATCAATGCTTTACTCTGACGTGTAGCCAGATCTCCTTTCAGCACAGTCATAAGCATATGAATACCTGACTCCGTGAAGGCCCAGGGAAGATATGCTCTACCACCCTTAACACCCTTTGTCTGTATCGAGATCAAATTTTTTGACCTCGATAATTCATCAATTTCTTCCCTGGTCAACTGAAACCGAAAATCGTCATCAAATTTCTGTATATTATTCCTCACCTACTGATTGAATGCTTTCGTAGTATATCCATAGATCTCAGCAAGATCAAAATCCAGCATAACCTGAACGCCTCTGACTACATATATCTTATCCCGGATAGTCTGTTCATCGACAATAGCGATCTCTGCGCTGACCTTATCAGCGCCGCTGACAGCCGCTTTTCCAGAATTATTTTCCTTCTTCGCACTCATGTCTGGTCTCCATATAACAAAAATTCATATCACTGATCATGATAGCAGTATTTTCATTGCATTTACTATAAATAATCGTGACCGCACCCTCCCGGACTGCGGCCACATCATACTATCAGATAGATCCCTGTGATTCTTTCTGCTTCATCAGTATATGAGCATCAAGTATCTCCAGGTCTACTACATCGGGTCTGTTTTCGGTCTCACAGACTGCTCCAGCTTCCCAGGCAAGCCTTAGGAAGCCTGGAAACGTCATCCTGTACATCTGTGAACCTTCTCTGTACCTGACATATCTGGCATCTGTTTTCTTTTTCCTGCTGTCTACTCCGATCATAGAGAGCAGATAGCCCATGCATCTGTTCAAGCGGCATTCCCTCCATATCTTCTGTCAAAGCCTGGCAATGCCATGTCAGTGATCTTCATGCGGATACGTCCGATCCTGACATATAGCGAGTGCATCTGCAGCTCGTAGCTATCAGCAAGTTCTTCTATCTGATGTCTGTCGCCACAGCATCTGTGGTATTCTTCCAGCAGCAGCCTGTCTCTAGTCGGAAGCATTCTGATGAATCCCTGCACAAAAGCAAAATCATTCTTCATCGATTCGATCTGGCTCAGACGATACTGGAAAATTTTTCTGGATTCCATGTTGCTTACAGCCTTTCCTATATCACTTGAAAGAATAGCCTCTTCGAGCATAACATTATGGATAGCTTCATTCCCCGTCGTGTCAGAAAGATATGAAGTCTGCACCCGCACACCATCATCCATCCTGCTCCGCTGGTAATCCCGCTCACATATGACATCCATCCTCAGAATGTCCCTTGAGCCCTGCAGTTTCTCAGGAATTGCATAGAACTCAGAAAGAAGCATAGTGATCTTCCCTCTTGAATCCTTCCTGAAATACTCATCAAGAAATCTGTTTTCAGTCAGTGCCAGACTGGCACATGTATCATCACTCTCCGATTTAAAGCCCATAAGCAGTTCCTCCTCCGATGTTGTTAAGGCAATCAATAAGCGCTTTTTCTGCCAGAATCTATGTTATCAGAAGATCGGTGCTTTGAGAAGTACCTGGCTGCCTTTGATGTCCTGTCAATGTCTTAAAAAATTTTTTGAGCGGTATCCGGGTTCATCTGGACTTTCAGGCAAAAATAAGACTCCTATGGAATCCATAGAAGCCTGTATCTCAATCTTTTTTTCTAATTATGTTAGTACATCAAACTTTTCATGTGCATATATAATTCCATCTATTGAAGCACTGCCGACACAATCATTATTTAATCCTAATTGTAATGCATCGCTGTACAATTTATTAAATTCCTGTTTCTTATACCATTCTTCAGGAGTTAATTCATAAGTCCATCCATCTCCAATATTTGAAAGTATACTTTTGCCCAGAGAAAAGACATTAACTCCGTAACCACCAGTGGTCAAAGCTGGAAAGGTCACGTAAGAACCATCCATTATCGGAAAATGCTTCTGCGCTATGTACTTATCTGATTTTGAATCTCCATTTTTACTCAAATAATAAAGTAATGTGTTCTTTCCTGCTGACCAGTTTTTTTCTGATAATCCCTGTTTTCTTATCAATTTCTGCGTCTCTTTATAAATCAACTTCCTATTTGGCGATACATCAGAAATATATTCTGCCTGAAGTCTAATTTTCCGTTCATCAATCAGTTTCAATTTCTCTGTATCCTGTGTATGGAGCTGTTCAAAAGCTAATCTTTTTATATTATCTAGCATTATTGTGTCATTTCTTCTATCAACACATTTGCTCGGTATAATCGACCAATCTGGTGACATTAAGAATGTATTTCTTGTATGATTTTCTAAAGTACTCTCTAATATCTGAGACGTCAGCATTTATTCCCCTTATCTATATTGTACTATCATCTTCGACCCATAAACTGTAAAGCCATCCATTCCAGTATACTGCTGCAAGATGCTCCCCTGTATACGGATATAAAACTTAGTATTTGAAGAATCACCATTGAAGTAACTTGTTCTACTACTACTTGAAGGATTATCTGTTCTCCAAAATCTTACTGTTGTTTTATTATTGGTTGACTTATTTGTAAGTTCGTAATTATTAATTGTGGTAAACTTTGATTGCGTCACCTTTTCAGATCTTGGACAATATAAAGTAATATCTGTAATTGTTGATCCAGACGGTAGGTATTTACTTAAATCCACTATTTGCCCTATTGAATATACTGTTCCCACACCTGTGCTCATAGCCCAATCCTTATTTAAGGTAATATTTGAGGATTGCTTTGACAAATATTCTGGTCGTATACCATCTAAAGTTATTACTGTTGTATGAGATAATGACTTTCTATCTAACGTGTCCTGATTCGCATAAGACACTACATGACCTGCATATGTTCCAAAAGTAATTGTTGCTGCCATTACAAACAATGTAATGATTCTTTTTAAAGTTTTGTTTTTATTCATATTATTTCGCCTCGTTACATTACTGAATACCATTCTCTTTTTCGATTTTCAAAAAAATTTTTGTCGAATATTCTGTTCTGCTGCACATCTATCAGCTCGCCTTTTTTATACGCTATCTGGAGAGTCATATCAGGTATATTTTTCCATCCTATCCTTGCCATATGCCCTATACTGCTATGAATGCTCTCTTTCTCAAGCCACTTGTACATACCCGGTATATCATCATCAGCCTCAACACCTTTATCCGCCAGGTCCAGTATATCCTGACCGTCATCAGTATAATACGTACCATTTTTCTCAGTCAGTTTGTCCAGTTCATAACCGGTCGTATGCTTTATATCTCTATAGATTCTATGTTTTTCATTAGAGAGCTTCGTAATCTGAGAGCTATTGCAGTAGTCTGTTGAAGCCATCGCCTTTATATGATAAAACAGGTTCTTTCCATTTTCTCCGACGTTCAGAGCATTCTCCATTCGCCGCCTGAGTTCATCATATTTGTATTATACAGGAAGCTCCCTACATTGTCAAGTGTTTTTTTGTTAATTTATCAAGGTTTCTCATAGTTCGTTACAGTTCACGGGCAGGCTTGTAACTAAAAAACCGATGCGGTAGACTTGCATCAAGCAGTCGACCAGCATCGGTTCTGTTTTTATTCAAATATCTTTGATACTCTTTCGAAGATGTTCTCTTCGCCTTCAAGACGCAATTCGTGCAGCATACTCATGCCTTTGCAGAGATAAGCGATGCTTTCAAAGCTGCGGAAAGATACTGCCTGAGCCTGTTTCCTTTTATAGGCACGCAGAAACCTCTCGGCGACATTGTTTGTCGTCGGGACTCTTAGATCATGAAGAAACAGCAGATGATAATCTTTGTATTTCTTCAATCGTTTGTATAGATTGAAGCCATCCCTGTAATACGGCGATGGCGGCTCGTACTCGTATTCCTTTTCCGCTGTTTCGAGTACTTCATCATATCGGCGTTCGTATTCTTTGACCGCCTCCTCATCAGGTTCGGTGGAATCATCAAGTGTGTTGCGGTAATGGACCATTTCCTGAATCAGCTCCCGCATCTGCTTGTTCCACGTCAGGTTCGGCTCATTATCTATGCTGTCTTTCAGGTATCTGAGAACATGAGCAGAGCATTCCTGATGATCTGAGCCATAGCTGTAAAAGGTTGCCTCGTGATCGTGGACAAGGATTCCCTGATAGTCCTCGACAACTGTGCCTTTTACTCCTTTATGGCCTTTGTTTTCACGGGCAAAATACAGTGCTTTGCCGTCTGGTTCCGCACAGATAAAAACGAAAGCACTATTACCATTGACTCTGGCATTTGTGCAGTCTGTATGAAGCACCGGAGTAAGGAGCAGATCAGCAAAAGTTTTTTTAAATTCAGCGTCAGACTTTTCGGCAAAAGTCCTGCTGAGTTTATTGATCATGCCTTTTGAAATGTTAAGCCTGTCACTGGTCAGATCTGACAGAAAACGACGGCACTTGTCGATGGAAGTGCAGCAGTCGTTATTCAGAAGATAAAGAAAACCCTTGACGGATCCGCCGTAATTCACATCGTCTACAACACCTTCCGGAAAAGCAGCGTGAGCATGCTCTCCGGTTTTGGAGTTATAGTAAACGTCAGCATGATACTCTTTGACATCAATGACCATGTGGATGTTTACAAGCTGTTTTACGATCTCTTTTCCAGTTGGCTTGAAATCTGTGTCAGTCAGGATCTCTTCAGGAGGATCAAGATGAACCACCTCTGTCGGAGTCTGCATTTTTCTGGCATGATGCGGATGACCTGGTTGTCCGCCAGGTTTCCTGCCTGATTTTTCACGGCTGTTGGAGATCTTTTTGTGATTTACTGATCTTGAAGAAGGAATAGATGAGTTCTCATAGTCTCTGTTGATCTGTGCGTGAGATACAGTACATGCATCGCCAAACGGTCAATCTGGAATGTGAAGATGGAAAATTAAAGGAGATTACTGAATGGTAAAACTATCGACTAATTCTTATATAGATGCTCTGAATGATGTGTTAAAGAGCCGTTTCCCTGCCAATACTTTCTCGCTGAATGGCTATCAGGAATGTTCTACCTGTATGCAGTTCATGGATGGTAACTGGGTGATATTTGATGGTGAAAGAGGGAATAGATATGACGAGATTTACTGCGATACCATCCTACAGGCCTGCCTTGCTTTTATCCGCCGCATGACCCATAGGAAAGATGATATATCTGCTATGGAGAATGAACTTAATGAGAATATCTCTGCTGAGAAGATTGCTTAATAAAAAAAATCAGAAAACCGGAATGGCTGGTCTTACTTCATAAGCATAGAAATAGAGAGAAGCAGGTGCGAACCATCGTTCTTCTCTCTATCTGTAATTTATCACAAATTATTATAGTATTATTTTTGTAAATCTCTCCTGAGTACATATAAAAAGAATTATTGCGGTTGCTAACAATACAATAACTCAAACTTCGCACTTTAAAAAGTGCCTTTGTACCTTGAAAAATCAATAAAAAGTGGCAATTAAAAAGGCAGAATCGCCTTATATCTGGTATAATAGTTTCGACCAAAAAA
>NZ_JBQHVU010000022.1:0-34710 GCF_052064335.1 Candidatus Weimeria sp. HCP3S3_B5
ATCTTTCATAAATCCCAACAATGAGAACAAAAACGGAATAACAGCAAGTAAAGCGAAGGAAAGATCCTCCGCTTTACTTGTGATGCATTCAGTTCTTCTGTGAATAGTAACCTTTCACCTGAGGAAAGGCGAAAGAATCTCAAAAATGCTTTTCAAGCAGACGATTTTGTTGTAAAATCAAAGAAAGTGCTTATGTGCGATGATATATATACGACAGGTGCTACTATGGATGCTGCGACAGGAGCTCTGCTAGGGGCTGGAGCAGTGAAGGTCTGCGGTATATTTATCTGCACAGGAGAATAATACATGGAGAAAGGGTGATAAGATGGATATACGCAATTGCAGGAAATGCGGCAGGATATTCCAGTATAGCGGGGAGGGCCCTGTTATCTGTGATAATTGCAAGAGAGAGCAGGAGAAGCTTTTTGAACAGGTAAGAGACTATATCAGGGATAATCCGGGAGCCAGTATGAATCAGGTCTCTGAGGAGAATAGTGTCTCTATAAATCAGATACAGCAGTGGGTCAGAGAAGAGAGACTGGAATTCTCGAGAGAGTCCGGAGTCACCTTTTACTGTGAGAAGTGCGGCGCTCCGATAAGGACAGGACGTTTCTGTAATAACTGTAAGAACGCGATGGCCCAGGATCTGGATAGCATGTACAAGAAACCGGTGACAGCAGTACCACATAAGAGAAAGACCGAGAGGGACGCGATGAGATTTATGGGAAAGCAGGATATCTGAATTGATAGATCAGGACAGGGTCAGGATCATGACCCGTATGGCAATCCGAGAGAAAAGGACAGGTTACAGGATACAGACGGCTGACGGACTCGACAGGAAGTCCTTTGTCTCCTATTACGGAGTCAGGAGCTTCTTCTTCGGAAGCATTCTTTTTTTCCTTGTCTTCTCAATCGTCTCAGCGGCTGTATTTTCATGGTTCGTGATCCCGGTAAGAAGGTTTACGATCGAAGTCCTGCTTTTTTCGGGATTGCTTGGCTATCTGTTTTTCATGCTGTTCTTTCTGCGATATGAAAGGCACAGGAATCTTAAGCGATACGAGAGATACAGTAATACTGTCCGCAGTCAGGACAAGGATATGCAGCAGCTGTCTGCTATTTATGAAAAGGAAGACCAAAAAAGCCACAGGTAAGTGCAATGAAGGTAGATCTGGCGGTCAGGAGCCATGTAAGTAATTTCATAATCAGGAATGAGAATGTGCTGAGAAAGATCCTGAGAGCGATCTGGACTCTTCTCGGAGTAGCTGTTATATCATCATCATTCGGATATTCATCTCTCCTGTCCTCTTTACCAGTGAAGGCCCTGCTTACGGTAGCAGGATTCTTTCTTCCGTCCTCGGGCGTGGCAGTCATGCTTGTCATATATCAGGTGCTGCAGGTCCTCTCCCTTTCCCAGTCTATCGGGATAATGGTCTTCATAATGTTCGCTCTTGCCTATCTTTTCTGCTATTCATACAAGGCGAGATCATATACTCTTCTGCCAGGAATGGCAATACTTTACCGAATCTTTGTGCCATATGTCGGACCTATGGCGGCAGGGCTGTTCGGAGGCTACCATGACGTGACCTCTGTTATTGGGGGCGGAGTCATTGCATATTATCTGAAGACTGTGCATGATGCGGTCCCGTCTATCACGGAAGGTGCTGACGGCACGGGAGCTTTCGATCTGCTTTCGTCAATGGTATCGGGCAGCGGATTTTATTTTTTTATATTCTCGATGATAGCGCTTTTTCTTTCGGTATGCACTCTTAAGAACTTGAAGACCACTTATTCCTGGATAATCGCTGTGATAGGCGGTGCCGTAGCGCAGATGCTTATTGAGTTCGGGGGCCTTATGTTCTTCGGGACAGGTCCGGCCATGCTTTCTATGGTCGCAGGAGATCTGATCAGCATAATGCTTGGTATCGTCTGCGCCCTTCTTTTCAGGAATCTTGATTTCTCAAGGGTGGAAAGGGTCCAGTTTGAGGATGACGATTATTATTACTATGTGACGGCAGTACCAAAGATCCACATTGCCGAGGAAGATAAGGAAATAAAGAAGATAAGCCCTCAGGGGCCTGATGAGCCTGATGACAAGGAGGTGGATACATGACGGCTTTTATTGACAGGATGAATGGCTTTCTGGCCAATTTCGACCTGACATTTCCTACGATACGTGTCATTGATATCGTAGAGATCATAATCATAGCCTTCTTCATCTATGAGATTCTGGTCTGGCTGAAGAATTCAAGGGCTTTCATGCTGATACGGGGTATCCTTGTGATCGTGGCCTTCTTTGCCTTTGCAGCACTGCTGCAGATGAATACTATCCTGTGGCTGGGCGAGAAGCTTCTGAATGTCGCGATAATCGCTATAGTCGTGGTTTTCCAGCCGGAGATGAGACAGGCCCTGGAGCAGCTCGGAAGGAATAATCTGTTTAGGGTACTTGCCAGTGGCTTTTCGAAGAATTCAAACCAGCGTTTTTCAGACCATACCCTAAATGATCTGGTCAAGGCCTGCTACGATATGGGCGCCGTAAAGACCGGAGCACTTATAGTAATAGAGATGGAGACCGGACTATCCGAATACGAGAGGACCGGTATCCCTATAGATGCTATTCTTTCGAGGCAGCTGCTAATAAATATCTTTGAGAAGAACACGCCTCTGCATGACGGAGCTGTCCTGGTTTCAGGAGACAGGGTGGTATCTGCCACATGTTATCTGCCGCTATCTGACAATATGACCATATCCAAGGACCTTGGGACAAGGCACAGAGCAGCCCTTGGCATATCGGAGGTTTCCGATGCAGTGACTATAGTAGTATCGGAGGAGACCGGAGCTGTATCGGTGACAGTTGGAGGAAAGCTGCGCCACGATATAAGCAGCGAACAGCTTACAAGGCTTTTAAAGAGCATCCAGAAGAAGAATTCTGTAGATGAAGAAAAGAAGAGCGAGAGGAGGTCATCAGATGAAGCAGAAAATAAATGACTTTCTTACCAAGAACTGGGGCTTAAAGATACTCGCTATTGTTCTTTCCATAATACTCTGGATTGCGATCGTAAATGTGGATGATCCGAATGAAAAGCGCAATTTCACTGCAAAGATCTCTCTTGAGAATCAGGAGGTTGTGAGCGAGCAGGGCAAATATATATCGGTGGCCGATTCCAATATGTCCGTCACCTTTCGTGTCAGCGCAAAGAGAACGATAATGGACCGCCTCTCAAACAGTGATTTCGTCGCTACTGCAGATCTCAATTATCTGGATGACAAGGGCAGGGTGCCTATACAGATCACCTGTGTGACCTATCCCAGAGCGGTGAACGTGATAGGAGCTACACACTACCTCCAGGTCGAGGTAGGAGAAAAACAGTCCAAGAAGTTTGTGATAACAGGCTCCTATGATGGCAATCCGGCGGAGGGCTATGCAGTAAAGAACATAGACGTATCGCCTAATGTGATCACAGCTGAGGGACCGGCAAGCATAGTAAAAAAGATAGACCATGTCGAGGCTGTGGCCGATGTGGACGGTATCAGCACGAATGTATCTGAGAATGTGGTGCCTACCTTCTTCGACAGTGATGGAAAGGAGATAAATACCACAAGGCTCACTCTTTCGATCTCGACTGTAAAGATCAATGTCACTATGGATTCGGTAAAGAGCGTACCGATAGAGGTGACTACTCCGGCTAATAAGGATCTTCCTTCGGGCCTGTCTGTAAACGATATAAGGGTTTCTCCGGATCACATAGATATCCAGGGAAGCCCTGATGACATGAATACAATATCGCGGATCACCATACCATTCTCGGATCTGGGCTTTGCGGATTCAGATCAGAACTTCGAGACGACGGTCGATATCTCGAGCTATCTTCCAAAGAAGATAAAGCTTGTAGATTCTACAAAGGGAAAGGCGACGGTTACAGTAGATATAGATTCAATAGCTGACAAGACATTTAACGTCTCAACCGGGAACCTGAAGATCAGGAATATATCGGATGATCTTGACGCGACATTTGACACGGAGGCCGTATCAGTGGTATTGTCTGGGTACGAAAACAAGCTTGACAGTATAAGTGAATCCGAGCTCACGGGTTCGGTTGACGTGTCGGGGCTTTCGGAGGGTACTCATAAGGTGAAGGTTACTATAGACCTGCCTGATGGCGTGAAGCAGCAGAATGCTGCTGTTTCGATAACCCTTGAGAAAAAGGAGACAGAGGAAGGAGAATAAGGAATGCTAAGTCATAAATTGACAATCGTAAACCCAACAGGCCTGCATCTAAAGGCTGCCGGAATGCTATGTCAGGAGGCGATGAGGTTCAAATGCAGTGTGACCTTCAGATACGGTCCGGGAGAACGGGGTGAGGCTAATGCGAAAAGCATCCTGTCAGTTCTGGGCGCCTGTATCAGGAAAGGAGACCGGATAAACCTTATATGCAGTGGAGAGGATGAGGCGGAAGCGATGCATAAGCTCGTACCAATGATAATGGATGGCCTTGGGGAGAGGCTGTAGGAAGGAGATAATAGCTATGATGAATTACAAGCACTATGTGAAGAACCCTGTATTAAGCTTCCCGGAAAGGACCTGGCCGGATAAAGAGATCACACGTCATCCGATCTGGTGCTCGGTGGACTTAAGAGACGGTAATCAGGCGCTCGTAGAGCCTATGAATGTCGATGAGAAGATGGAGATGTTCGAGCTCCTCTTAAAGCTCGGCTTCAAGGAGATAGAGATCGGGTTTCCAGCTGCCTCACAGATCGAGTATGATTTTCTTCGCAAGCTTGTAAAAGAAAACAGGATTCCTGACGATGTCAGGGTGCAGGTACTCTGCCAGTGCAGACAGAACCTCATAGACCGGACCTTTGAGGCTATCCAGGGGATCCCGAATGTTATCTTCCATATATACAATTCTACCTCTACTCTGCAGAGGGATGTAGTCTTCCATAAGGATAAGGAGGGCGTAAAGCAGATCGCCATAGATGGCACAAGGATGGTAAAGGAAGGCATGAAGAAGTATGACGGCAATCTCTGGCTTGAGTACTCTCCTGAGAGCTTTACCGGAACTGAGGTAGATTATGCAGCAGAGGTCTGCAATGCAGTGATCCATGAATGGGATCATGCGACTGACAATCCTGTCATAATAAATCTCCCTGCTACTGTTGAGATGAATACTCCTAATGTCTATGCGGATCAGATAGAGTGGATGGATAAGCATCTCGATGAAAGGGACAATGTCATCCTTTCTCTCCATCCTCATAATGACCGTGGTACAGGTATTGCCTGTGCGGAGCTCGGACTTCTTGCGGGAGCAGACCGTATAGAGGGTACCCTGCTTGGAAACGGTGAGAGGACAGGAAATGTCGATATCTTAAATATAGCCTACAATATGTTTTCGCAGGGCGTTGATCCGGGACTTGAGCTTTCAGATATCAAGGAGATCACAGAGGTCTGCGAGAGATGCACCAAGATGACAGTGGATCCTAGACATCCATATGCTGGGAGCCTTGTATTTACGGCCTTCTCAGGCTCACATCAGGATGCGATCAATAAGGGCGAGCAGGCACTGCGCGAGAGGAATTCTACGATCTGGCAGGTTCCTTATCTGCCTATCGATCCTTCAGACATAGGAAGGGAGTACGAGCCTGTAGTCCGTATCAACAGCCAGTCAGGAAGAGGCGGTGTCGCATTCGTGATGGACAAGGTATACGGCTACAAGCTTCCTAAGGTCATGCAGAGAGAGTTTGCAGATGTGATCCAGGATATCAGCGAGAAGGAAGGCGGAGAGGTGAAGCCTGAGCGTATCATGAAGGAGTTCAAGAGGGAATACCTTGAGAAAAAGGAACCGTTTACGCTTGACTTTGTGGATATCGATGATAATACTGAGGACGAAGATACTCATGTTTCACTCGACTTCAAATACAACGGAGAGGCCTTCCATTCTGAGGCTGATGGAAACGGACCTGTCGATGCGGTGAAGACTGCAATCAAGCAGTGCGTTCCGGAGGTTGATTTCACTCTTGTAGACTATTCAGAGCACTCACTCGGAGTAGGCTCACATGCAAAGGCAGCAGCCTATATTGAGCTTCAGAATCCTCGTACAGAGAACATCAGCTTCGGAGTAGGACTTTCGTCAAATATTACCAGAGCCTCGATCAGAGGTATATTCTCAGCATTGAACCGGATGGTGGAGAAGGAGAGAGATTTAGGTTGAGGTGCGAGGCTGAAAGTTTCGAGATGAGAGCAAGCTGAAAGCGAAGCTCGAATCCGAAACGAAGCCGTTCTTTGAGATTAATGAGAGCGAGCCATAGGCGAAGCTCGAATTTAGCGAAAAGAACTTCCTTAGCTGATAAGCGAAGGTCGAACCTAGCGAAGAGAACTTCCTTAGCAAACAGGCGAAAGCAGATATACACGAGGAACTTTACGATGCGTAAAATAATGTTAACAGGGCCGGATGGGCAGCTCGGACGGGCTGTCAGGAATGAGTATGCGAATGACGAGGCGCAGATCATCTCAGTGGCTCATTCAGATATGGCTATCGAGGATCTCGATGCTGTGCTAAAGAGGGTTTCCGATGAGAAGCCGGATGTGATCATTAACTGTGCTGCATACACAGATGTCGATGGCTGCGAGAGGAATACCCATCTTGCCGGCAGGATAAATGCGGTTGGTCCTAGAAATCTAGCAATCGCAGCCCAGAAGGCTGACGCAAAGCTTATCCACATTTCGACAGACTATGTGTTTGACGGATGCGGGAACAGACCCTATGTGGAAAGTGATCCGCCATGTCCGGTCAGCGCATACGGACGGTCCAAGCTTATGGGAGAAAAATACGTAAGCGAGCTCTGCCATAAGTATTTCATCATCCGTACGGCCTGGCTTTATGGGGATGGCAAGAACTTCGTAAGGACTATGCTTGGGCTTTCAGAGTCCCATGATGAGGTCTCTGTAGTGGATGATCAGGTTGGCTGTCCTACAAGCGCAGCAGAGCTGGCCAGGATGATACATTTTCTCGAACGAACGGAGCAGTACGGCCTCTATCACGGAGTATGCACTGGACAGACATCATGGGCGGATTTCGCTGAGGAGATCTTCAGACTTAGCGGAAGGACAACCAGGGTAAGGCATATTTCCTCGGAGGAGTACGAGAGGATGAACCCGCAGTCCGCAAGAAGGCCAGCCTATTCAGTTCTGGGCGACCAGATGCTTTCTCTGATCGCTCCAGAGGGAGGGGGATTTAAGATGAAGACCTGGCAGGAAGCATTGAAAGAATATCTTAATCTATGAAACCACTGATAAGTGTTATAATACCGGCATTCGGTATTGCAGAAGAGCTGCCCGGGATCGTTGGTGACCTCCTCGGACAGCCATTTCAATTTTTTGAAATATTAATAGTGCTTGAGGACGGAGATGATGACACCATAAGCCTTGCCAGAGACCTGGCCCAGTCAGATGAGCGTATTAAGACTTTGATGAGAAGTGGCAAGGGAGTCTCTGCCGCCAGGAATGCTGGTATTGAGGCGGCAAGCGGCGAATATATCGTCTTTTCTGATGGAGATGACCGGGTCTCAAGGGGCTATCTGGGTACTCTTATCGCAACGATAGCTACTCCGTCGAAGGAGGTTAAGAGCAAAGGATTTGCCAGAATTCCTGTGGAGCTTGGCATAAGCGGCTACGATATATCTGATAACGGAGAAGTGATAGGAGAGACGTGCGAGAGCGGGATCAGGGTTATCGATCAGGAGGATTTCCTCTGCCGTCTCTTTTTAATGGAAAATTATCAGGGATATGTATGGAATAAAATCTTCAAAAAGAGTATAATCGACAAATACGGTCTGAGGTTTGACGAGGACTGCTATTATCGTGAGGACCAGCTCTTTGTTCTGGAATACGCCCTCCATTGCAGCTCGATTCGCTACAACCCGGCAAGAACCTATCATTATCAGGTCAGGAAGGGCTCTGCGACCGATCAGCTGTCTGGGGATGACGGTGTCATAGGCCTTGATGTGCTGGAAAGGCAGATGACTATGTGTCTGGCTTTTTCCAGGATGAGGAAGCTTCTTAAGAAGCATGAGGATCCACAGTGGTTTTTAGAGCAGGTCTATGTATTCTATGCCCTTGAGTGCTTTTACAGGATGAGACTTGTCGAGGACAGGGGATATTTCAGGGACAGCTATTTCAGAAGGATAGCCAGAGAGGTCTGCTCGATAGATTATTATCCTCTCGATGAATGGGAGGAGGAGCAGCTTATGGCTATGAAGGAATACGAAAAAACGGGTATTTTAAAGGAGAACAATGAAGTACAATGATCTTATAGTAGGAAGCGGCCTTTTCGGAGCGGTATATGCCAGAGAGGCTCTTGACAGCGGCAGGACAGTGGCTGTTCTTGAGAAGAGAGACCATATCGGAGGCAATGTCTACACAAAGAAGGTTTCTGATATAGATGTCCATGTCTATGGAGCCCATATTTTCCACACAAGTGACCGCGAGGTCTGGGAATATGTGAACCGGTTTGCAGAGTTCAATAACTATATCAATTCTCCGGTCGCTATCTATGGGGATGAGCTCTATAATCTTCCATTCAATATGAACACATTCAGCAGGATGTGGGGAATCAGGACGCCTGCCGAGGCAAAGGCAAAGATTGCCGAGCAGATAAAGGATCTTGATATAAAGAACCCGAAGAACCTTGAGGAGCAGGCTCTCTCGCTTGTCGGAAGGGATGTCTACGAGAAGCTTATAAAGGGCTACACCCAGAAGCAGTGGGGCAGACCCTGCACAGAGCTCCCGGCATTTATCATAAAGAGACTTCCGCTCCGTTTCATCTATGACAATAATTATTTTTCTGACCGCTATCAGGGGATTCCGGTAGACGGATATACAGCCATGGTAGAAAAGCTTTTAAAGGGAGCAGATGTCTATACAGGGCAGGATTTCTTCGATTTCAGGAAGAAAAATGCTTTGAGTGACGGCACTCAGATAGAATATGACAGACTGATATTTACAGGACCCATCGATAAGTATTTTGACTACTGTTATGGTCCTCTGGAGTATAGGAGTGTCCGCTTCGAGACAGAGGAGCTTCCTGTGGATAATTTCCAGGGAAATGCAGTCGTAAACTATACTTCAGCCGATGTTCCATATACCAGGATCATAGAACACAAGCATTTCAATTTCGGAAAGCAGCCTGTGACAATAATTTCAAGAGAGTATTCTTCTGAATGGAAGCCGGGTGCAGAGCCATATTATCCGGTAAACGACCAGAAAAACAATGCCCTCTATCAGAAATATGCCGGAAGGGCAAAGGAAGAGGAAAAGAAGGGAGTATATTTCGGAGGCAGACTCGGAGGCTATAAGTATTACAATATGGATCAGGTGATCGCGGAGGCTCTTTCGCTATCCGGGCAGATCCTGTGAGGTAGAAAATGCTAAAACCGGCAGACATGCTTGACCGTCTCTTCGAGCGTATTTTCACTAGGCATCCTAAGAGCCGACGGGTAGAGCCGCTATACCATAAATATAAAGAACTCATGCTGTATGGAATATTCGGGCTGGGTACCTTTATCATATCTCTGTTTACATACTGGCTGTTTACAGAGCCATTCCACTGGAATATCCTTATCGGAAATGCCCTTTCATGGATCTTTGCAACGGCCTTCGCCTTTATAACAAACCGGAGGTTCGTTTTCTATAACCATGCGCCGGGTGTATTTGCTTTCTTTTATCAGCTGGGGACCTTCTGCGTCGGCAGGGTGCTTACTCTCGGCATAGAGGAGATAATGCTCGGAGTATTCATAGGACTTATACATCTGCCCAACATGCCGGTAAAGATCGTGGCTCAGGTGGTCGTCGTATCATTAAACTATGTATTCTCCAAGATATTTGTATTCAGGAAGGAATAGTGGACCTCTTTTATGAATAACAGGATGGAAAACATGAAGCGGCTTTACCGCATTATTTCCAATATAGTCATTACTATGGTGGTCACGGTTATGTTCGCCTTTGTCTGGGAGAAATGGCTCAATGTACTTCTGGACAGACCTTTCCTGACACTCGGCGGCACAACTATGATCGTCATATATATGGTCATAGCGATCTTTTTTATTCATGGATTCGGCGGATATGAGATCGGAGTCAGCAGGATATCCCATGCCTCGATCGGCTGCGCTTTGGCCTCGTTTATCGTAAACTTCCTTATGATGGTCTTTACGGTAATGATGGTCGGTTACAGACGGCTGGTACCGGGTATTGTAGTGGCCTATCTGGAGCTTTTCCTTGGTGACGTGCTGATACTGTTCATAGTCACCTATTTCCTGACCTGGCTCTACAGGAGGATATTTCCGCCCTATCAGATGCTCCAGATACATGGTGAGCATGTGAATAATCTCGATCACAAGATGGGACTTCGCCGCGACAAATATGTGATCGCGGAGACAGTGATGGACACAGCACCATTCACAAAGATAGTAGAGCGGATCGACAAGTACGATGCTGTACTTATAAATGATGTGCCGTCGGAGCTTAAGAACAGGATCCTTAAGGTTTGCTTTGACAGAGGAAAAAGAGTATACTTCACTCCGAAGATTTCGGACATAATAGTCAAGGAATCAGAGGAGCTGAACCTGTTTGATTCGCCGCTTTATCTGTCAAGGAATACAGGCTTTTCACTGGCACAGAGGATTGCCAAGCGGACTATAGATATTATCCTTGCCTTGATAGGGATAATCCTTACCTCGCCTGTCATGATCGTCGTCGCCGTGATGATCCACTCATATGACAAGGGACCGGTCTTTTACAAGCAGGAGCGTTATACTATCCATAAGAAGAAATTTATGGTGATAAAGTTTCGCAGCATGATAGTGGACGCAGAGAAGAACACAGGTGCAAGGCTTGCATCTGAAAATGACGACCGTATCACACCTATAGGGCGTCTGATCCGAAAGACCAGAATAGACGAGATACCTCAGTTCTTCAACATTCTAAAGGGCGATATGTCCTTCGTTGGGCCGAGGCCTGAGCGACCGGAGATCCACGAGGAGTACTGCCAGAGGGTCCCGGAATTCGATTTCAGACTCTCTGTGAAGGCCGGGCTTACAGGATATGCCCAGGTCTTCGGCAAGTATAATACAACAACCTATGACAAGCTGAAATTCGACATGATATATGTGCAGAAGGCATCGATCCTTCTGGATCTGCAGCTTATTCTGCTGACCCTCAGGGTAGTGTTCCAGAAGGAGAGCACCGAGGGAGTGGATGAGAGTGGGAAAGTTAGGTGATAGGTGAGAGGTTAGAGGTAAGAGGTGAGAGGTTAGAGGTGAGAGGTTAGAGGTAAGAGGTAAGAGGTGAGAGGTTAGAGAAATTAGGGTATAGGGATTAGGGTATAGTTAATACCTGTTATTTCAACTAAAACCTCACTCCTCGGACCTCGCCCCTCGCACCTCAGACCTTGTTCCAAGGAAGTTCTGCTCGCTAAGCTCAAGTTGCGCCTGCGGCTTGCTTTCGCTAACAAGGAAGTTCTCTTCGCTAGGTTCGACCTTCGCTTATCAGCTAAGGAAGTTCTTTTCGCTAAATTCGAGCTGCGCCTGTTTGCTAAGGAAGTTCTTTTCGCTAAATTCGAGCTTCGCCTGTTTGCTAAGGAAGTTCTTTTCGCTAAATTCGAGCTTCGCCTATGGCTCGCTCTCATTAATCTCAAAGAACGGCTTCGTTTCGGATTCGAGCTTCGCTTTTAGCTTGCTCTCATCTCGAAACTTTCAGCCTCAAAGAACGACCTCGCATAGGATTCAGACTTCGCTATCGCTCGTCTTCATCTCTATGCTTTCAGCCTCAGAGAACGACCTCGCTTCGGATTCGAGCTTCGCCTTTGGCTTGCTCTCATCTCGAAGCTTTCGGCCTCATTAACAAGGAAGCTGTCTTCGTTAAGCTCGAACTTCGTCTTCGACTCGTTCTTGCTAATCTCAGACAGCGGCCTCGCTTGTGGCTTGAGCTGCGCCTTTGGCTTGCTCTCGCCTACAAGCTTTCGGCCTCGGACCTCGCACCTCAGACCTCGCACCTCGCACCTCACCCCTCAGCACAAGAAAGGCCATCAATGAAAAAATACATCAAGGGATTTTACGATTACCGCTTTCTTTTAAGCGAGCTCGTAAAACGTGGAATCAGACTAAAATACAGAAAGAGCTATCTGGGGATCGTATGGTCTCTTATCGAGCCTCTCATGACAACCGCGGTTCTGGTTGTGGTATTCGGAGCATTGTTTGACAGACTAAAGGACCCTACCTTTGCGACCTATATCATGTGCGGACGTCTGACCTATACCTTCTTTCAGAACGGGACCAAGGGAGCGAGCAAGGCAATCCGGAGCAATGCCAGTATGATTAAGAAGGTCTATGTGCCGAAATACCTTTATCCGCTTTCAAATGTACTTTATAATTTCGTGATCTACCTGATTTCGCTAATAGTACTGATACCGGTAATGATAGTTTCTCACCTTGGTCCGTCACTTAGGATGTGGAAGCTTATCCCGGCAATAGTGATGCTTCTTATCATAACAGTCGGTGTAGGCATGATCCTGTCGGTACTCGATGTTTTCTTCCGCGATATAGAGTATCTGTGGAATGTGCTTCTGATGATAATCATGTACCTGTCGGCGATTTTCTATCCGGTAGAGCGTATAGCAGAGCATCATCTGATGTGGCTTCTGCATCTGAATCCTCTTTACTGCATAATAGACCTGTTCAGAGGAGGCCTGATGCACTACAGCAATCCTTTCTGGGAATACGGATATCCGATGCTTTTCGGGTTGGTATGCTTTGTGATTGGATTTGTAGCAATGAAAAAGAAGCAGGACGAGTTTATTTTACATCTTTGATAGAGGAAAACCTATGGAACCTACACTAGAGGTGTCTCATCTGGGGATGAAATTCAATCTGAGCCAGGAAATGCACGACACATTAAAAGACTATTTTATCAACCTTTTCGCTCATCATCAGAAGATGAAAAAGGACGAGTTCTGGGCTCTTTCCGATGTGAGCTTCTCACTGTATCCCGGAGACAGGCTGGGAATACTTGGGCTTAACGGTGCCGGGAAGTCCACTATTTTAAAAGCGATCGCCGGAGTATACCATCCGACCACAGGGACTGTCAGGAGAAAGGGAAAGCTTGCGCCCCTGCTCGAGCTCGGAGCCGGTTTTGAGCCCCAGTATTCGGCAAGAGAAAATATTTACCTCTACGGCTCAATTCTTGGATATAAAAAGGAATTCATAGAATCGAAGTTTGATGAGATAATAGACTTTGCAGAGCTCAGAGACTTCATAGAGGTTCCTGTCAAGAACTACTCATCAGGTATGAAGAGCCGTCTGGGATTTGCGATCTGCACGGCAGTAAATCCTGATATACTGATCCTTGACGAGGTGCTCTCAGTCGGAGACAAGAAGTTCCGCAGGAAATCAGAAGACAAGATAATGAGCATGTTTGACGGAAACGTCACAGTGCTTTTCGTCTCACACTCGTTGGAACAGGTTCGCCGCATATGCAACAAGGCCATGATATTAGATCACGGCCATCTGAAATGCTTCGGGGATATAAATGATATAGCTCCTATATATGAGCAGATGACCCAGGAGGATCCTGAGGAGATAGCCAAGCGCGAGGAGCAGGCCAGAAAGAACAGGGCAAAGAAGCTTCGTGCAGCCAGAGCTACCAAGGCACGGGATATAATAAGGATGACGAATAACCTTGACCTGACAGATGAGGCGGCAATGGCAGCCCTTGATATACCGAAGAATAAGTATCAGATCTATCTTGATGTCATAAAGGAGATAGAGGAAAAGGAAGGCGTTCTTACAAAGGAGCAGGCCATGAAGCAGGCAGCAGCCGAGGAGGATGCGATCGAGCGGGACGCAACATTCCCGTCAGAGGAGGAGCAGCAGGCAACGGGCGATAGTGACGACTGAGAGGTTTAGGATTTAGGGTATAGGGTATAGGGGTTAGTGGTTAGCGTGGAGTCTTGAGTGGGGGGATCATCTTACTAGTCCCTAGTTCCTAATGCCTAGCCCCTAGCCCCTAGTCCCTCCCCTCCCTCTTGACATCCCTACCCCAACGTGCTATGATATGAAAGCTTGCGTAATTCGCAAAATTTTTTACAGGAGGTGAAATAAATGCCAACATTTAACCAGTTAGTGAGAAAGGGCAGACAGACATCGTTCAAGAAGTCAACAGCCCCTGCACTTCAGCACGGCTTCAATTCTCTGAAGAAGCGTCCTACAGACACAGCTTCACCGCAGAAGCGTGGTGTGTGCACAGCCGTAAAGACTGCCACTCCTAAGAAGCCTAACTCAGCAATGAGAAAGATTGCCAGAGTTCGTCTTTCAAACGGAATCGAGGTTACATCCTATATTCCTGGTGAGGGACACAACCTTCAGGAGCACTCTGTTGTATTAGTTCGTGGCGGACGTGTCAAGGACCTTCCGGGTACCAGATACCATATCATCCGTGGAACTCTTGATACTGCCGGTGTTGCTGACAGAAAGCAGGCTCGTTCAAAGTATGGTGCAAAGCGCCCTAAGAAGTAAGGCATAAGTCCGGCAGGCCCGGACACACCAGAACAGAGCAGACACTCGGAAGTATTTTACATCTGAAAGTTAGTGTTAGCATTTATCTCAGAGATATATAGCACTTACACATATTTTCATATGTGAGTACCGATGAATTGACCAAAAGATTTGTTATTATCCCAATGGTTAAGGAGGGAAGCAGACGTGCCACGTAAAGGACATACAATTAAGAGAGATGTGCTTGCGGATCCTATCTACAACTCAAAGGTAGTTACCAAGCTCATCAACAATGTAATGCTCGACGGCAAGAAGGGCATAGCCCAGAAGATCGTATACGGAGCATTCGATAAGGTTGCAGAGAAGTCCGGAAAACCGGCTCTCGAGGTTTTTGAAGAAGCCATGAATAATGTAATGCCTGTCCTCGAGGTTAAGGCAAGACGTGTCGGTGGAGCTACCTATCAGGTACCTATCGAGGTCCGTCCTGACAGAAGACAGACATTAGGACTCAGATGGCTTACATTTTTCTCACGTAAGAGAAGCGAAAAGACCATGGTAGATCGTCTTGCAGGCGAGATCATGGATGCTGCTAACAATACAGGCGCAGCAGTGAAACGTAAGGAAGAGATGCATAGAATGGCAGATGCTAATAAGGCATTCGCTCATTACAGATTCTGACCGAAAGCATAGAGATGAAGACGAGCGATAGCGAAGTCTGAATCCTATGCGAGGTCGTTCTGTGAGATTAGCGAGAGCAAGCCGTAGGCGCAGCTTGAGCTTAGCGAGCAGAACTTCATTGTTAGCGAGAACGAGTCGAAGACGAAGTTCGAGCTTAACGAAGACAGCTTCCTTGTTAATGAAAGCAAGCGTAAGCGAAGCTTGAATTTAGCGAAGAGAACTTCCTTATTAGACTGGCTTGTATTTTATTAGGAGAAAAAATGGCTACAAGAGAATACCCACTGGAAAGGACCAGGAACATCGGTATCATGGCTCATATCGATGCAGGAAAGACCACTCTTACAGAGCGTATCCTGTATTATACCGGTGTAAATTACAAAATCGGTGAGACCTACGAGGGAACATCCACAATGGACTGGATGGACCAGGAGAGAGAAAGAGGAATCACCATTACCTCTGCGGCGACGACCTGTCACTGGACAGAGGAGGATCACGCAAAGCCGAAGAAGGGTGCCCTTGAGCATCGTATCAATATCATCGATACTCCGGGACACGTAGACTTCACAGTAGAGGTTGAGCGTTCTCTTCGAGTACTCGACGGATCAGTCGGAGTATTCGACGCAAAGGGAGGCGTTGAGCCTCAGTCAGAGAACGTATGGCGTCAGGCTGACACCTACAACGTTCCTCGTATGGCTTTCGTAAACAAGATGGATATCCTTGGTGCTGATTTCTTTAACACAGTATCAGAGATCCATACAAAGCTCGGAAAGAACCCTGTAGTAGTAGAGCTTCCTATCGGAAAAGAGGACTACTTCAAGGGAATCATCGATCTTTTCGAGATGGAATCATACATCTACAATGATGCCACAGGAACAGACATCACCATCGGTGAGATTCCTGATGATATGAAGGATGAGGCAGCCGAGTGGCACACCAAGCTCGTAGAGCAGATCTGTGATCTTGATGATGACCTGATGGAGAAGTACCTTGAGGGTACAGAGCCTACCGTCGATGAGATGAAGAAGGTTCTCCGTCGTGCTACTATCGCCAATGATGCTGTGCCTGTATTCTGCGGTTCTGCACATCAGAACAAGGGAATCCAGAAGCTCCTTGACGGTGTCATCGAGTACATGCCTTCACCTGTAGATGTACCGGATATCACCGGAACAGACTTAGACGGCAACGAGGTGACAAGAAAGTCATCTGACAGCGAGCCGTTCTCAGCTCTTGCATTCAAGATCATGACAGATCCGTTCGTAGGAAAGCTTGCATTCATCCGTGTTTATTCAGGAACATGTAAGGCAGGCTCTTACGTACTCAATGCAACAAAGGATAAGAAGGAGCGTGTAGGACGTCTTCTTCAGATGCATGCTGATAAGAGGAAGGAGATCGACGAGGTCTTCTCAGGAGATATCGCAGCAGCAGTAGGATTAAAGGAGACAGGAACAGGTGATACTATCTGCGATGAGCAGCATCCGGTTATCCTTGAGTCCATGGAATTCCCTGATCCTGTTATCGAGCTCGCTATCGAGCCGAAGACAAAGGAAGGTCAGCAGAAGCTGGGAGATGCTCTTTCAAAGCTTGCTGAGGAGGATCCTACATTCAGAGCGCATACAAACGAAGAGACAGGTCAGACCATCATAGCTGGAATGGGTGAGCTCCATCTCGAGATCATCGTTGACCGTCTCCAGAGAGAGTTCAACGTAGAGGCAAACGTAGGTGAGCCTCAGGTTGCTTACAAGGAGACCTTCACACAGCCTGTCGATCAGGAATACAAGTATGCAAAGCAGTCCGGTGGTCGTGGACAGTACGGACATTGTAAGATCAAGTTCGAGCCACTCGATGCCAACACAGAGGAGAATCTCGTATTCGAGAACGCCGTTGTCGGCGGAGCTATTCCAAAGGAATATATTCCGGCTATCGGAGACGGTGTTGCTGAGGCAGAGAAGGCTGGTATACTTGCAGGATATCCTGTTGTCGGAGTAAAGGCTACTGTATACGACGGTTCATATCATGAGGTCGATTCCTCAGAGATGGCCTTCCATATCGCAGGAAGCATGTGCTTCAAGGAAGCAATGAAGAAGTCTTCACCTGTTATCCTCGAGCCTATCATGAAGGTTGAGGTCACAATGCCTGAGGAGTACATGGGTGACGTTATCGGAGATGTAAACTCCAGACGTGGCCGTGTCGAGGGAATGGACGATGTAGGCGGAAACGGAAAGATGGTAAAGGCTTTCGTTCCTCTTGCAGAGATGTTCGGATATTCAACAGCTCTTCGTTCAATGACACAGGGACGTGGAAATTACTCCATGTTCTTCGATCACTATGATCCGGTTCCAAAGAACGTACAGGAGAAGCTGTTAAACGATAAGAAGTAAAGGTTAGAGGTCAGAGGTCAGAGATAAGAGGTCAGAGGTCAGAAGTGAGAGATCCTCAGACCTCGCACCTCGCACCTAATACCTCGCACCTTCCACTTGCAAACCCAAACAAAACTTGCTATAATAAAACATAGCGTACAAATTTTCCATAGGAGGAATAAACAATGGCAAAAGAGCATTTTGAGCGTACAAAGCCACACTGTAACATTGGTACCATCGGCCACGTAGACCATGGTAAGACAACCCTTACTGCTGCTATCACAAAGGTTCTTTCTGAGAGAGTAGAGGGAAATAAGGCAGAGGCCTTCGATCAGATCGATAAGGCACCGGAAGAGAGAGAAAGAGGAATCACAATCTCTACTGCACACGTTGAGTATCAGACTGCTAAGCGTCATTACGCTCACGTTGACTGCCCGGGACATGCTGACTACGTTAAGAACATGATCACTGGAGCAGCTCAGATGGATGGTTCCATCCTCGTTGTTGCAGCTACAGACGGTGTTATGGCTCAGACTAAGGAGCATATCCTTCTTGCTCGTCAGGTCGGCGTTCCTTATATCGTAGTATTCCTTAACAAGTGCGATATGATCGATGACCCTGAGCTTCTTGAGCTCGTTGAGATGGAAGTTACTGAGCAGCTCGAGGAGTATGGCTTCGAGGGATGCCCTATCATCAAGGGTTCTGCTTATCAGGCACTTCAGGACGATAAGGCTCCTGCTAAGCTTGCTAACGGAGATCCTCTTGATCCTGATAACCCGGACAAGAACTGGGGAGACTGCATCATGGAGCTTATGGATACTGTTGATTCTTATATCCCTGATCCAGAGCGTGATACAGATAAGCCTTTCCTTATGCCTGTCGAGGATGTATTCACTATCACAGGTCGTGGAACCGTTGCTACAGGCCGTGTAGAGCGTGGTACTCTTAAGCTTAATGATCCTGTTGAGATCCTTGGAATCCGTGAGGATGTTGAGACTTCAACAGTAACTGGAATCGAGATGTTCCGTAAGACTCTTGACTACGCAGAGGCTGGTGACAATATCGGAGCTCTTCTCCGTGGTATCGACCGTGACCAGATCGAGCGTGGACAGGTAGTAGCTGCTCCTGGAACAGTTACATGCCACAAGAAGTTTACAGCTCAGGTATACGTTCTTACAAAGGACGAGGGTGGTCGTCATACACCTTTCTTCAATGATTATCGTCCTCAGTTCTACTTCAGAACAACAGACGTAACTGGTGTCATCACTCTTCCAGAAGGAACAGAGATGTGCATGCCTGGTGATAACGTAGAGATGACAATCGAGCTCATCCATCCTATCGCTATGGAGCAGGGTCTTACATTCGCTATCCGTGAGGGTGGACGTACAGTAGGATCAGGCCGTGTTGCTTCTGTCATCGAGTAATTGATATTATTCATAAAATAAAAAGTCCGTCGGGATTATCCCGGCGGATTTTTTTTGCTATAGAAAAGGGGCTAGGTTATGGAACCTAACCTCTATACCCTGACCCCTGCCTTCATCACAGACTCTATGATTCCGATATTACCGATCGCAAGCAGCAGCCTATCTAGAAATGCGTTGTATCTGCATGTATCGTAGCTCATTTTCTCGTTATTGTTGCCATTCATGCATCCTGAAAAAAGATCGTAGAAAGTCTTCTTGTCCTTTTCTTCCACTTTAATGAGTTCTGAGGAGCGTTTTCTTGGCTTATTATTGCTAGCAGAAAGTTGATCATGCTCATGATTGTTAAAAGCGTAAGGAGTTGCGGAAAATACTCCGGCTGGATCCTTAGAAGTTTCATCCTGGGAGTCTAAACCACGCAGGGTCCTAAGTATATCAGGATCGATAACTTTTTCAAGAGCAGCAAAGTCTTTTTCACTGAATGATCCGGCCGACTGCATGAGGAGCTGGTATACAAGCTCTTCATTTACAAAGCCAGACATCCTTGCTAAATCATCTCCGGAAAAGCTTATCTTCTGGGCAAGAGCCATGCGGGCTATCCTCTCGGAGATATCCGGGCGGTGAGTGCTGATCATAGCGATTATCTCAGTTACCTGATCTGCGGGGCCGAGTGCTTCGAGGTCTGAAAGCTTCATTATTTCTATGTTTTCCGACCAGTCATAAAACCTATCGTAGTATTCTTTCCAGTACATCTGACTGCTCCTTTCTATCAAGCTACAGGCCCCTTTCCTGTGTCTGTCCTTTTATTGTCATTACTTCTTATACAAACAATTTCGGCACTAAAGCAGGAAACATTAGTCTTGAATAACAAATGACTGTGAAAGTTTTATGAATGGCTGGCCCTTTCCTTGCTTTTATTCAATAATTTCTTTATAATAACAGGGTGACTGTTATTTAAGGTAGAAGAGGGCAGCAATAACAGAAAGCAGGTGATCTATTGGACGACAATAATTTTTATAGCAATAATAACGGAGGAAACGGAGATCCAAATGGCGGAAACGGAGGCCCGGACGGGAATCAGAATCCTAAGTTCAACCCGATAATAGCGTTTGTATTATTTTCACTGATAGCGCTGTTTATAGTGACACTTCTTTACAAGGGAATCGGAAGCAGCGCAAGTCAGAAGGTAAGCTACGACAAGTTCTTTAAGCTGGCCCAGAAGAATGAGCTTAAGTCAGTTACCTTTGATGGATCAAAGATCAACTTCAAGGTCAGAGCTGATTCTGATTTCTACGCGAATACGGAGGATAAGACCCAGCAGGAGCTCTATCAGCAGAGCACAGGACAGAAGCTTGAGGTCAATTATTACACAGGCTATCTGGACGACGATGACCTTTTGCCGTTACTGAAGCAGAATAATGTGACAATAAACCGTGAGGATTCATCCTCGACATCTGCGCTTCTCTACAATATCATTTCGTTTATCGTACCGCTTATCATCATCTGGATCATTTTTGCAGTAGTAATGAGACGGATGGGAAGCGCCGGCGGCATGCTCGGAGGCGTCGGGAAGAGTAATGCCAAGGTATACGTGCAGAAGGCAACAGGAGTTACCTTTGCCGATGTCGCAGGACAGGATGAGGCAAAGGAGTCCCTTCAGGAGGTCGTCGATTTCCTGAAGAACCCTGACAGATATACAAGGATCGGAGCCAAGCTGCCGAAGGGAGCCCTGCTTGTAGGTCCTCCTGGAACAGGAAAGACCCTGCTTGCCAAGGCAGTAGCAGGAGAGGCCGGAGTGCCTTTTTTCTCGCTGGCCGGTTCAGACTTCGTTGAGATGTTCGTCGGAGTAGGAGCAAGCCGAGTAAGGGATCTGTTCAACGAGGCCAAGAGACAGGCCCCTTGTATCATCTTCATCGATGAGATCGATGCGATCGGAAAGTCGCGTGATTCGAGATACGGAGGAGGCAATGATGAACGTGAGCAGACACTAAACCAGCTGCTTGCGGAGATGGACGGATTTGACACATCAAAGGGACTTCTGATCCTTGCAGCGACTAACAGGCCGGAGGTCCTCGATAAGGCCCTTCTGCGTCCTGGAAGATTCGACAGACGTATCATAGTAGACAGACCGGATATGAAGGGACGTCTTGAGACACTCAGGGTGCACGCCAAGGATGTAAGGATGGATTCGACCTGTGATCTTGAGGCTATTGCGCTTGCATCAGCAGGACTGGTAGGCTCTGATCTCGCCAATATCATAAATGAAGCAGCGATCCTTGCAGTAGAGAATGGCAGGGAGTTCGTATCACAGCCTGATCTTTTCGAGGCCTTCGAGAGAGTAGCCGTAGGAGGCAAGGAGAAGAAGGATCGTCCTATGAGTGATAAGGAAAGACATATAGTCTCCTATCATGAGGTGGGTCATGCACTGGTATCTGCTCTGCAGAAGAATACAGATCCGGTACAGAAGATCACTATAGTCCCGCGTACCATGGGAGCACTCGGATATACCCTTCAGACCCCGGAGGAGGAGAAGTTCCTCCAGTCAAAGGAGGAGCTTGAGGAGGATATAGCTACCTTCATGGGAGGCCGTGCGGCTGAGGATATAGTGTTCCATTCGATCACGAGCGGAGCTGCCAATGATATAGAAAAGGCAACAAGCATAGCCAGAAACATGGTCACCAGATTCGGAATGAGTGACAGGTTCGGAATGATGGGACTTGCGACGGTTGAGAGCCAGTATCTCGATGGAGGAGCCCAGATGACCTGTGGTGAGGCTACAGCAGCCGAGGTCGATAACGAGGTTCATGCCATAATCGACAGAGCCTATAAGAGAGCAGTTGAGCTTTTAAGCAGATATAGAAGTGCACTTGATCAGATATCAGAGTATCTCTATAAGAAGGAGACTATCACCGGCAAGGAATTCATGGATATGTTCCGCCGAATCACAGGAATCGAGGCCGAGCCTTCTTCTGATAGTGATGATGAAAAGGTAAAGAAGGATCAGGAGGTCGCAGAAAGGCTTCAGAAGGAAATGGATTCCTATGAGTCTTCAAAGACAAGCCAGAAGGATAATCCGGATGAGACATCAGGCACAAAGGGCCCTGAGGTCACAGGTGATGATATCTTCGATGAATGATTATAGCTTATGAAAGGTATACGGGCGTTTCCGGTCAGGAGACGCCTGTATTTAATTTTTGAAATGTTTGATATATCTGAAGAATTGAAAAAGATCCCGGATTCTCCGGGTGTATATATAATGCATGATAAGACTGATGCAATAATCTATATAGGCAAGGCCAAAAGCCTGACCAAAAGAGTGCATCAGTATTTCCAGCCCTCCCATGACGAAGGGATAAAGAAGAGGCAGATGGTCGATCATATCGATCATTTCGAGTATATAGTAACGGACTCTGAGCTTGAGGCCCTGGTTCTAGAAAACAATCTGATCAAGGAGCACAGGCCTAAGTATAATACCATGCTCCGTGATGACAAGACCTATCCCTATATAAGAGTCACACTGGGAGAGCATTTCCCGAGAGTGCTTTTCTCCAGGAAGGTCCAAAGGGACAGATCCAGGTATTTCGGACCATTCACATCGGCAGGAGATGTCAGGGAGACTATAGAGCTTACAAACAGACTGTTTCATCTGAGAACCTGCAAGAGGGTATTTCCGAGGGATATAAGGAAGGAAAGGGCCTGCCTCAACTACCATATCAGGCAGTGCCCCGGCGTATGTCAGGGCTATATATCCGAGCAGGAATATATGGAAAACGTAAGGGCAGCCATCAGGTTTCTCGAGGGTGATTATCAGCCGGTAGTCGACCAGCTGACAGAGAAGATGAAGGCAGCAGCCTCTGAGATGGAGTTTGAAAAGGCAGCCGGATTCAGGGATGAGATCGAAGCGGTAAGGATGTGTGTCCAGAAGCAGAAGATCACAGATACAGATGGAGAGGACAGGGATATCCTTGCCATTGCAAGGGACAGAGAGGATGCCTGTGCAGTAGTATTCTTTATCAGAGGAGGCAGGATGATAGGAAGAGACCATTTCTTCCTGAACCTGCGTGAGGATGATGATAAGGGCGAGCTGATAAGCACCTTTATACAGCAGTTCTATTCAGGGACTCCTTTTGTGCCTAAGGAGATATTCGTTCAGGAGGAGCTGTCTGACCAGGGGACGCTTGAAGAATTTCTGACGGAAAAGAAAGGGGGCGCTGTTCATATAGTGACTCCCAAGAGAGGGAAAAAGGAGAAGCTTGTTGAGCTGGCATGGAAGAATGCCTCTATGATACTGACAAAGGACAGGGAGAGGATAAGGAGAGAGGAGGGCAGAACCATAGGAGCTATGAAGGAACTGTCCGATATCCTGGGACTTCCGGGGATTGAGCGTATGGAGGCCTATGATATTTCAAATACAATGGGTTATCAGTCAGTTGGTTCAATGGTAGTCTTCGATCACGGCAAGCCACTTAGGAATGACTATCGAAAGTTTCGGATAAAGACAGTCGAGGGACCTAATGACTATGCATCGATGAAGGAGGTCCTTACAAGACGCTTCACCCATGGACTTTTAGAAAGGGAGAGCGGAAAGACCGTGGAGACAGGGAGCTTCACCAGATTCCCGGATGTGATAATGATGGACGGCGGACGAGGACAGGTAAATATTGCTCTGGAGGTAATGGATGAGCTGGGGCTTGATATACCGGTATGTGGAATGGTAAAGGATGACCATCACAGGACAAGAGGGCTGTTATATAACAATATGGAGCTGCCTATAGACCGCTCATCTGAGGCCTTCAAGCTTATCACCAGGCTTCAGGACGAGGCCCACCGCTTTGCGATAGAATACCACAGGTCACTCCGAGGCAAGAATCAGGTGAAGAGCTTCCTTGATGACATACCAGGTATCGGACCGACAAGACGGCGGGCGCTTATGAAGAAGTATGTGACGGCTGAGGCGATCCGTGAGGCTTCTGTCGAGGATCTGGCGTCTACAGAGACTATGAACGAGGCGGTAGCAGACCAGGTCTATAATTTCCTGCACAGGTCAGGAAACTCTGTACATGAATCCGATAAAATATAAAGCGGTTTGATATATTTTTTTCAATGAATATAAGAAAATACCAGGTACAAAGGAGATATGTGCTATGGGTAATATTAGATTCATTGATGATAACGGGACATTTACAATGGATGCCCCGGAGGAGACGAGCCTGCTCTATCTGCCGTCGGCAGGCGAGAAAGGGCTTAAAAGCTGCTTTTCGCCTGATCTGGGAGGAGACGCCAAGACAGATCAGGAGCATTTCCTGCTTGAGCCTGTATGTGTGAATGGACTGTCAGATAACAGAAAAACCAGGAACTTCTGGTGTATAACAGAAAAGGGGGCCTGGTCGGCATGCGGCTCTTCTGCCGAGGCAGAAAACGACAGATTTACAGACAGACAGGATAAGAGCCGGATCACAGCCGGCTTCATGTGGCAGAGACTTGAAAGGACATCTGATAAATACGGTCTGTCCTCTGAGATCACCTCATATGTAAAAAAGGACGAAAACACAGAAGTGATGGAGGTAAGGATCACTAACAGATCGGATCAGGCACAGACCATAGAGGGAGTTTCTGTCTATCCAATCTATGGCAGAAGTGCTGACAATATAAGGGATCACAGGAATGTGACCTCCATGCTCCACAGGATAGAGACGAGAGATGACGGGATAGTAGTCAGCCCGACAATGTCCTTTGATGAGAGGGGACACAGGATCAATCATACCTCATATTTTGTGAAGGGAGAGGGAGCAAGGATAAAAGGATTCTATCCGACAGAGGAGAGCTTCCTCGGAGAAGGAGGAACCTATACTCATCCGGCAGCCATATATAAGGATCTAAGTCCGTTCGGACCAGGACAGAGCTTTGCCGGCAAGGAGGTCGCCGGAGCTATCAGATTTTTGCCGGTAAGACTTGCTCCGGGAGAAAGCAGGAGATATATCATCCAGGCAGGGGTGGGGGATGGTGAGACAAATGAGCCTGAAAATCCAGGGGAATACTGGGAAAGACAGGTGAACGTATCGTTCCATACCGGGAATGGCGATTTTGACAGATTCATGAAATGGGTGGCATTCCAGCCGATATTGAGACGGATATATGGCTGCTCATTTCTGCCCTACCATGATTATGGCAGAGGGGGAAGAGGCTGGAGGGATCTCTGGCAGGACTGCCTCTCGCTTCTTATAATGAATCCGGAAGGAGTAAGGGAGCAGATAATAAATAATATAGGAGGAGTAAGGACAGACGGGACCAATGCGACCATCATAGGAGAGGCTCCCGGAGAGTTTGTAGCCGACAGAAACGGTATCTCAAGAGTCTGGATGGACCATGCCATGTGGCCATTTATTACAGTAAGATTCTATATTGACCAGACAGGGGATAGAAGCGTCCTTTTTGAGGAGGCACCGTATTTTGCGGATGCTCAGATAAAAAGGGGATATGCCCTTGATAGCGGATATGATCCTGATAAGCCCCAGAAAAGAGGAAGCCTGCTTGAGCATTTGCTTATAGAGCATCTGTGCGCATATTTTGACGTAGGTGATCATCAGATCATGAGACTTCGCGGAGCGGACTGGAACGACGCGCTTGATATGGCATCTGAAAAGGGAGAGAGCGTAGCCTTTACCGCTGCCTATGCAGGAAATCTGAGAGGACTATCAGAGCTTCTTTCGGGTCTTACAGAAAAGAGTATAAGCCTTGCTAAGGCAACAGGCATTCTTCTCTCAGGAGAAAAGAGGGAAGGTGTGCTGGAGAAGTATTATGAGGCCTCATCTGACTGGACCAGGACAGAATTTGATCCAAAAGAAATAGCTGATGATCTGAAAAAAAAGGCCGATGCTCTTACAGAGACGATCAGAAGGCAGGAGTGGCTCAATCTCGGCTGGTATAACAGCTATTATGATAATTCCGGCAGACAGGTAGAGGGAGAGATCGGTGGACAGGTCAGAATGATGCTGACCGGTCAGGTCTTTACAATAGCGAGTGGAGTCGCAACGGATGGCCAGGTAGAGAGTATATGCGAATCGGCTGACAGATATCTGTTCGACGGCAGCTGTGGAGGCTACAGGCTTAATACCGATTTCGGCGAGATAAAGTCAGACCTGGGGAGGATGTTTGGCTTTGCTTATGGAGAAAAGGAGAACGGAGCAGTTTTTTCCCATATGGCAGTAATGTATGCAAACGCTCTCTACAAAAGAGGCTTTGTAAGAGAGGGCTATAAGGCTCTCAAGGCCTTATATGACGCTTCGTCAGATTTTTCGCACGCAAGACAGTATCCGGGTATACCGGAATACTTTGATAATGAGGGCCGTGGCAAATATCAGTATCTTACAGGGGCAGCCAGCTGGTATCTGATGACGATAATATGCGAGTCGTTCGGAGTCAGAGGAGAGCAGGGCAGACTGGTAATGGTTCCAAAGCTTGTAAGGGAACAGTTCGATAAGGATGGAATTGCTTCTATCAGTCTCTGCTTTGCAGGCCAGCAGGTAGAGGTCACCTATGTGAATAAGGAAATGTTAGACTACGGCGAATACAGGGTGACAGATATTACAAGAGACGCAAACAGATACAGAGTAACGCTTGGAAGGAAGGATCGATGAGATACGGATATTTCGACAACGAAAAAAAAGAATATGTGATAGACAGTCCGGACACACCGGAGGCCTGGGCCAATTATCTGGGATCACCTGAATACGGTGCAATCATCTCAAATAATGCCGGAGGCTACAGCTTTGAGAGGTCGGGAGCAAAGGGCAGGATACTCCGCTATGTCTTTGACGGGCAGGACAGGCCGGGAAGATATATCTATATAAGGGATAATAAGACATCAGACTACTGGTCAGCCTCCTGGCAGCCGGTAGGAAAGCCCCTGGACCAGTACCGCTGCATAACAAGACACGGGCTTGGTTATACTATAATGGAAAGCGACTGCAACGGTATTCACGGCAAGGCTATGTATTATGTGCCGGAGGGAGCCTTATATGAGGTATGGGCCCTTACGGTAAGAAATGATTCAGACAGGCCAAGAGAACTTACTCTGACAGGCTTTGCTGAGTTTACCTGCCACAGCGACTATGAGCAGGATCAGGTGAATCTGCAGTATTCGAGATTCATAACAAGCACGGTCTTCCATGATGACAGGATAATGCAGAGGATCCATGGAAATCTGGATGCTGTCTCAGAGGAGGGAGAGCAGATAGACGGTAAGGGAGTGACCGAGCGGTTCTTCGGACTTGCCGGCGCAGATGTCTCGACTTATTGCGGTGACAGGGATGCCTTTCTTGGAAGATATCACAGCTACGGTAATCCGGTTGGCGTGGAGAGAGGAAGCCTTGGAAATACAGACGGGGTAAATGGAATAAGCTGCGGGGCTCTTTCTACCGTGATAGAGCTTGCTGTCGGAGAGGAAAGGACCATAGCCTTTGTCCTGGGAATGCAGCACGATCAGCAGGCCGGGGAAATAGTTGACCACTACAAGAGGGATACCAAAGAGGTATGTGAAAAGGAGATCGGGGCCATAAGAAGGCTCTGGGATGATAGGCTACAGGCATTTTCGGTAAAGACTCCGTCTCCTGAGTTCGATGAGATGGTAAATATCTGGAATGCCTATAACTGCTATATGACCTTCATCTGGTCCAGAGCAGCCTCATTTGTATACTGTGGACTCAGGAACGGATACGGATACAGGGATACGGTACAGGATATTCAGGGAATAATCCATCTGAATCCTGCCATGGCAAAGACAAAGCTTGAATTCATGCTGAGCGCTCAGGCAGCTAATGGAGCGGGCCTTCCTCTGGTGAAGTTTACTCACAGGCCGGGATACGAGGATACTCCAGACGACGAGTCCTATGTAAAGGAAACCGGTCATCCTGCATACAGAGCTGATGATGCACTATGGCTTTTCCCTACTGTATACAAATATATAGCAGAGACAGGGGATCATGCCTTTCTCGATAAGGTGATCCCATTTGCAGATAAGGATCAGGGGTCTGTATTCGAGCATCTGAAAAGAGCACTGGCCTTCTCCGCGGCCCATCTGGGAAAGGATCAGCTTCCGGCCGGACTCTATGCAGACTGGAACGACTGTCTGAGACTTGGGGAAAAGGGCGAATCAGCCTTTGTGGCCTTTCAGTATTACTATGCGATAAGGATCCAGAGGACCTTTGCAGAGAATAAGGGAGAATATAAGTATGCCGAAGAGCTTGGAATCATGAGGGCAGGACTTGAGAAGCTTATAAATGAAAAGTTCTGGGATGGTGACCGCTTCATCCGGGGGATCACGGAGGATGGCAAAAGGATAGGAGCAGCAGGCGATCCTGAGGCCTCACTCTGGCTTAATCCCCAGACCTGGTCGGTTATTAGCGGACTGGCATCAGGTGCTTTGGCTGATAAGGCTATGGAAAATGTTTACATGACGCTTAATACAGAGTATGGAGCCATGCTTATGGATCCGCCATATCATGCTCATGCCTTTGACGGAGCCTTCGGGGTGATCTATAATCAGGGAACAAAGGAGAATGCAGGTATATTCTCACAGACTCAGGGATGGCTGGTTCTGGCTGAGGCTCTCAGAGGGAATGGAGATAAGGCCTTCATGTATTTCATGGAAAATAATCCTGCCGCCTGGAATGACAGGGCAGAGATCAGGAGGATGGAGCCATACTGCTATGGACAGTTTACAGAGGGAAAGGCTTCCCCTCATTTCGGGGAAAGTCATGTGCACTGGCTTACAGGAACTGCATCCACTATGATGGTGGGAGCAGTAGAGGGAATACTTGGGATCAGGCCTGATATGAACGGGATCTGTATCAGTCCATCTATCCCGAAAGAATGGGATAAGCTCGAGATAGAAAAGGACTTCAGAGGACACAGGCTTCATATAGAGGTATTAAACCCAGGACATAAGGAAAGCGGATGTAAGGAAATGACAGTAAACGATATCAGAACAGAAGACTCTTATATTCCTGAGTCAATGCTAAAGACAGGAGAAAACAGGATAGTTCTGACCATATCATAGCTGGTCAGAGCCAGTCAGGGGAGTCACCGACCTTCCACTCGCTCTTTCCATACTTCTCACGATATTTAAGAGGAGTGATTCCGATCACCCTCTTGAAGGTCTGGATGAAATGGCTTTGAGAGGAAAACGAAAGCCGGTTGGCAATATCGACCATACTATAGGGACTGTAGCGTAAGAGATTTACCGCAGTCTCTATTTTTTTCTGTCTTATATATTCGCTGATGCAGACACCCATCTCCTTCTTGAAGAGACGGGAAAGGTAGCTGGGGGAGACACCGACGGCCTGGGATATTATATCTACAGACAGGGGCTCGTTGCCATGGATATAGATATAATTGATAGCAGACGCTATAGGCTTTGACAGGTTGGCAGGGTCGTGAGTAAGCCTCATCATCCTGGTAAATTCCATTACCATTTCGTCATGCAGATCACATACAGCATCCTCAGTAAACAGGAGATCGAGCTTCTGTATATAGAAATCGCTTAGCCTGAAGCACTGCTCCTCGATCACTCCCTGCTTTAAGCATACACGGGTCAGCATGGCAGCCGTGATCACGAAGTGGTACTTGAGGTTTTGGACCGGGTCTTTTGAGAGTATGCCGACACCTTTCTTATTGGAGAAACGTCTGGCCTGGCAATTCTTACGGATGGTATCTATGTCTCCGCTTGCAACGGCATTGCAGAAGGCCATTTCCTCGGAATAGGCCCTGTGCTTCTCGTCATCGTCATCTTTTTTTATCTCGAAATCAATAAATTTTTCACTCATGAGTTCATGTTAACATATTCTGCGTGTTTTGCAAGGACTATAAAAATCGATTTCGTCAATCTTTGAAAATATCAGGTTTAATAAGCTGCTATGACATGAATCTGATATTTTTGCGAGCCATTTTGTATAAAGCATGAGTCAGTATGAATATAATTATCTTATCTTCATCAGATGTATTTTCAAAGGAGGAAAAAGTAATGAAGAGAAGAATCTTAGGTCTGGCGCTTATTTCTGCCATGACAGTTACAATGTTTGCAGGCTGCGGAGCTTCTTCAGGGAAGGGGACTGGCGCAGGGAACAAGGAAACATCAGAGAAGCAGGGAAAGGTCCTTAATGTCTGGAGCTGGAATGATGAGTTCGAGAGCAGATTCAATGAGTTCTATCCTGATGTAAAGGAGGTCTCAAAGGACAAGACGAAAACTACCCTTAAGGATGGAACGATTGTAAAGTGGACGATCAATCCGAACCAGGATGGAGTCTACCAGCAGAAGCTTGATGAGGCTCTGCAGAAGCAGGCAACGGCTCCGGACGATGAGAAGATAGATATCTTCCTCGCAGAGACCGACTATCTGAACAAGTACATTGACAAGGATGCTGATGTGGCAATCCCGGTAAAGGATCTGGGAATAGACCCTGACAAGGACCTTGCTGACCAGTATCAGTATACAAAGGATGCAGCTACTGATGCAGATGGCAATCTTCGTGCAGTAAGCTGGCAGGCCTGCCCGGGACTCTTCGTATACAGAAGGGGTATAGCAAAGGATGCCTTCGGCACGGATGATCCGGAAAAGATCCAGGAGAAGGTTAAGGACTGGGACAGCTTTGAGAAGTCAGCCGGAGAGCTTAAGAGCAAGGGCTACTATATGCTTTCATCAATGGGAGCAGATACCTACCGTGTATTCGGAAACAACGTTTCAAAGCCATGGGTCAATGGCGATACAGTAACAGTTGATCCTAACCTGATGAAGTGGGTCGAGCAGTCAAAGAAGTTCACAGACGAGGGATACAACCATAAGGTTTCAGGCCAGTGGACAGACGACTGGAACAAGGATCAGGGAGCTGACTCCAAGGTATTCGGATGGTTCTTCCCGGCATGGGGTATCAATTTCACTATCCAGCCAAATACCGGAGACGCCGGAAAGGGCGACTGGGCAGTATGTGACGGACCTCAGGCTTATAACTGGGGTGGATCCTTTATCCTGGGATGCCAGGGAAGCGACAACCAGAAGCTTATAAAGGATGTAATGCTCAAGCTTACAGCCGATAAGGATACCCTGTTAAAGATCACTGACAAGACTCTTGATTACACAAATACTGTTTCAGGAATGAAGGAATATGCTTCTGATGATTCGAAGGGAGCATCTGATTTCCTTGGCGGAGAGAATCCTTACAAGTATTTCGCTCCTAATGCAGAAAACATCAAGATGGACAAGATTACTGCCTATGACCAGGGCTGCGGAGAGTGTTTCCAGAATGCATTCGGTGACTACTTCAATGGAAAGGTGTCCTTCGAAAAGGCAAAGAAGAATTTTGAGACTGCTATCTTTGAGAGATATTCAGATCTTAAGAAGGTAGAGTGGCCTGAATAAGGAATAAGCTATGAAAAAGACCCGAAAAAAGAAAAATTATTCAAGATACGGATACATATTTATAGCGCCTTTCTTTATCTCATTCCTGGTATTTTCACTGATACCGCTCTTCGATACGATAAAGAACAGCTTCTATGAGTATTATTTCTCCGGACTTAAGATAGTGGGACCGAACTTCATCGGCCTGGGTAACTATGGGGCTGTATTAAAGGCTCATATGCTGAAGTATACAGCGAATACCTTTATTCTCTGGATACTGGGATTTATCCCGCAGATCGTGATAGCGCTTCTTCTGGCCTCATGGTTTACCGATCAGCATCTGAATCTGAAAGGACGTAAGGCTTACGAGGTGATAATCTATCTCCCCAACCTGATAATGGCTAGCGCTTTTGCAATGCTGTTCTTTACCCTGTTTTCAGATTCGGGTCCTGTCAATTCCTTTCTGCATCAGATCGGTGTCGTACATGCCGGTCATCCTATAAAGTTCCTGTCCTCTGTGACAGGGACCAGGGGGCTTATAGCTCTTATGAACTTCCTGATGTGGTTTGGAAATACGACAATAATGCTGATGGCGGCTATAAACGGAGTGAATCCGGAGCTGTTTGAGGCGGCAAAGATCGACGGATGCAATCACAGGCAGATATTCTTCAGGATTACCCTGCCTCTGATCCGTCCGATCCTTACATATACCCTGATAACATCTATGATTGGTGGACTTCAGATGTTTGATGTGCCTCAGATCCTTACCAATGGTATAGGCACACCTGACCGCACGTCTATGACACTTATTATGCTTCTGAACAATTATCTGAAGTCCAAGAACTACGGAATGGCGGGAGCTATTTCTATATACCTCTTTATCCTGAGCGGTATCCTCTGTTTCATTGTCTATCGGATGATAAACACCGATGAAACAGAGGCGAAGGCCGCCAGAAAAAGAGAAAAGAAAATGAGAAAAATGACCAGGAAAGGAGACGCGGCATGAAAACTGCTTCAGAGAAAGTTATTACTCTTATAGCGCATATAGTACTCGTGATACTATGCTTTATGTGTCTGTTCTTCTTCTATATACTGATCATCAATGCGACAAGATCTCATGTGCAGCTTCAGAAGGGCTTCGCCTTTCTGCCAGGTGGAAATTTCATAAGGAACCTGACAAATGTGATAAATGATGGTACGATCCCTGTCGTAAGAGGCGTACTTAACAGCCTTATAGTATCTGCCTGCTGTGCTGGGATATGTACCTATTTCTCAGCACTGACGGCTTACGGACTCTATGTATATGATTTCAGGCTCCGAAAGCCGGCCTTCACCTTCATAATGGCGATAATGGTCATGCCTACTCAGGTCACCGCACTTGGTTTCCTAAGGCTGATTACCAGGATGGGAATGTACGACAGTCTCCTTCCTCTCATCCTTCCTTCTATCGCCTCACCGGCGGTATTCTATTTCATGTACTCCTACATGCAGTCGTCTCTGCCGGTGGCACTCGTGGAGGCAGCACGTATAGACGGCTCGGGTGAGTTCAATACCTTCAACCGGATAGTGATACCTATAATGAAGCCTGCAATAGCAGTCCAGGCAATATTCACCTTTGTTGGCGCCTGGAACAATTACTTCGTACCTGCCCTTGTGATCCAGAGCAAGGATAAGATGACTCTTCCGATTCTTATAGCGACCCTGCGGGGCGCTGATTATATGACATTCGATATGGGAAAGATCTATATGATGATACTTCTTGCAATAGTACCTATCATCATAGTCTACATCTTCCTCTCCCGCTTCATAATAGCAGGGATCACGCTCGGTGGAGTAAAGGAATAGCCGATGAGGGCTGGTTTCTTATCCATATGATTCTGATAACGTTTAACAACAGGATTCCCGGTTCTGCCGGGAGTCCTGTTTTTTGTCCTTATGATCATTGACGAGGAATAAGGGATGAATTATATTAGTGACAATAGCTGGCCAGAAGAACAGCTTTTTTTTAATTTGACAAAAGCAGAACTCACTCTTAGAATATAGGGACGAGGACTAGAAAAGTCCATGCCCCTGTTTTTTATTTGAGAAAGGAAATGACATGGCATTGCAGGAAGAAGGCGCAAGCATACAGGAGATAGCTGACAAGCTCTCTCTTAATAATTTTACCGAAAGCATAGACCTTTCCAAATGTTTCATCAAGGTAAGGGATATCAACAGACCGGCTCTTCAGCTGACTGGATTCTATGAGCATTTCGATTCCAACAGGATCCAGCTCATTGGAATGGTCGAGTATGCCTATCTGCACAGTCAGAAGGATGAGAAGGAAAGGCATGAGAATTATAAGAAGCTTTTTTCATATAATATACCGGCTGTGATCATCTGCCGTGGTCTGAAGCCTGAGGCTTCATTCATAGAGGAGGCCACAAAGGCTGGGACACCTGTACTTGGTACAGAACGGGCGACATCGCAGTTTGAGGCCTCTCTTATACAGCTTCTGGGATATGAGCTGGCGCCTATGGCGACCATACATGGGGTGCTTGTCGATGTATATGGCGAGGGACTTCTGATCACAGGGGAAAGCGGGATAGGTAAGTCAGAGGCAGCTCTTGAGCTGGTCCGAAGAGGACACCGTCTTGTAGCGGATGATGTGGTCGCGATCAGGCGTGTAAATGACGATACGCTTATAGGAAGCTCACCGGCAGTCACCAAATATCTGATAGAGCTACGCGGTATCGGCATCATAGATGTAAAGAGCCTGTATGGAGTAGAGTGTGTGAAGGATACCCAGACCATAGACCTGGTGATAAAGCTAGAGGACTGGCACAGCAATACCGAGTACGACAGGCTGGGCCTTGACGATGAGTACACAGAGATCCTGGGTCAGAAGGTTGTCTGCCACTCCCTCCCTATCCGCCCCGGAAGAAATCTCGCGATCATCTGTGAGACAGCCGCGGTAAACCACCGCCAGAAGAAGATGGGCTATAATGCGGCCGCCGAGCTCTACCGCCGCGTCAACGAAAACATCTCGCGTAATAAATGAGCGGTGCTGATACAGTCTCTGGCCTCCGATGCACGCTTGCGTGCAGAGAGGAGGGCAGAGACTGGATCAATAGCGCGAACGCGCGGATGAGCAGGCGCGAAGCGACTGCGAATCGGCACCGCTCATTTATTGGAAGTGCGAAAGCGCGAATGCGCGGATGCAATAGCGCGAACGCGCGGATGAGCAGGCGCGAAGCGACTGCGAATCGGCACCGCTCATTTATTGGAAGTGCGAAAGCGCGAATGCGCGGATGCAATAGCGCGAACGCGCGGATGAGCAGGCGCG
>NZ_JBQHVU010000023.1:0-26714 GCF_052064335.1 Candidatus Weimeria sp. HCP3S3_B5
ATAAAGCCATTCCTGCTTGACAACAGAAGCGAGGTGATGAAGATGGTACTGACTGAATACGATCAGGAAAAAACTATTGAAAAGGCTGTAGATGAAGGACGAAGAGAAGGACGAAGAGAAGGACGAAGAGAGGGAAGAGACGAGGGGATTGAGATCGGCCTAAAAGAAGGCCGTGATGAAAGAAATGTCGAAGTTGCTACTGAACTGCTTCAGGACGGAAACCATACGGTCTCGTTTATCTCAAGGATCAGCAGACTTCCGGAATCAGCGATAAGGAAGCTGGCTGATAAGCTGCATGTGACTACGCTTTGAAATAAGAATTGTGAAATTTAAGGACTCCGGGAGACCGGAGCCATTTTAAGAAGATTATAAGCATCACTGTGCACATTGAAATGCTTTGGAATATTTGCTAAAGGTTATTTCTGTAGAAGAGGCTGTCCTTATCATCCTGATCGATCCCCAGGTAGCGTCGGGTGATCCTAAATGAGCTGTGATTGTAGATGTCCATCAGGAGTGCAGGCTGGGCGCCCTGCTTCCATGCATGGTAGCCGAAGGTCTTTCTTAAGGAATGACAGCTTATGCTACCGGGGAGATCCAGGGCCGTGGCGACCCGACGTACAATTCTGTAGGCAGTCGAACGGTTCATAGGACGGTCGCCATAGCCGGTGAAAATGAAACGGTCCGGATCCGAAGTAGGAATATCCTTCAGGATAGTACGAATAGCCTCCTTCAGACTTTTGTTGATCACTATATTCTGACTTTTGCCGGTCTTTAACTCGCGAAGTCTTATCCTATCGCGGATCCGTTTTCTTTTGAAATCGTATACATCGCTCCATTTGAGCGACAGGATGTCACTGATCCTAAGCGCCGTATTAAGCCCTGCTACAATAAGCAGCCAGTTCCTCTTGTTCGGCTCTTCATCCCTGTAGTAGTTTCGGAATCTCCGAAGCGTCTCCTTGTCTCTTATCGGTTCTGTTGTTCCCATTTGAAAACCTCCTTATAATATAGTATGAATAGAAAACACAGAAGGTTATAGCACATCAGACGGCAGAAAAAATTTTCAAAAAAATTTTCAAAAAAGGGTTAAGGAAAGATGACCCCGGCCGATATAGTAAATGTAAGCAAGGAGATGCAACAGTTCATACCAGACTGTCCCCTCCCTGCAGACGGTATCAGGCCTTTACGATCCATGTGCACTAAGACCACGAGGCATGATATCAGATATCCGCGGAAAGGATTTCCACGGAGGTTAATGACAACCAGTTTTTATTACATGGAGGTAATATTATGGTAGTACAGCACAACATGCAGGCAGCTAATGCCAACAGGATGCTCGGCATCACAACAAGCGCACAGTCTAAGAGCACAGAGAAGCTTTCTTCCGGATACAAGATCAACAGAGCCGCTGACGATGCAGCAGGACTTGCTATTTCCGAGAAGATGAGATCTCAGGTCCGCGGACTTGACAGAGCTTCAACAAACGCTCAGGACGGTATCTCAGTAGTACAGACAGCCGAGGGTGCCTTAAACGAGGTTCACTCAATGCTTCAGCGTATGAATGAGCTGGCTACACAGGCTGCTAACGATACCAACACCACCCAGGACAGAAAGCAGATCCAGCTCGAGGTAGACCAGCTCACCTCAGAGATCGACCGTGTATCATCTACTACACAGTTCAACACTATGAACCTGCTCGATGGCTCGTTCTCTAAGAAGAACCTGCAGGTGGGCTCACTCTCAGGACAGACTATAGAGCTGAATATCGGCGAGATGAGCGCTAAGGGACTGGGACTGTCTGGAGGATCCAGGTCATCTAAAGCAGTAACACTCACAAAATCTCAGAAAACGCAGCAATTTGGTTCGGATGAAGTCACAGATAACACAATAGCAGGGACATACAAATATTTTGACCATACACCTACACTGGATGATCTTGACCAGAACAATGACGGTAAGATAACAGCTACCGACGCTGACAAAGATGCAGGTCTTGCAATGGATGCCGGTGCTGGCTGGTATGCTGTAACCAACGGTAAAGTTACAAACGGTGCACCACTTACAATTAAAGAAGCTGCAAAGAAGCTTGATGGATTTAAAAATGCTACGAACGGGGATGAGATCACTCTGACTGCCGGCAAGGTCACAGATGCTAGCAACCACTCAGTGCCTGAGACCCACGTCAACAAACTAAGCACTGACGAGACACAGGCCAAATATGGTGAAAAGTTATTTGATGGAGACGGTAAAGCACTTACCGCCGGCAAAACATATAAGTACTTCGATGAAAACAGTATCAAAAACGCAGCATATAAGACCACACCTACCGCCGGCAAAGAAGCAACCTCCGCAGGATGGTACTTGATGGATGGCGACAATATTGATAATGCAGCTGACAAAGTTCCTCCTACAGTCGATATAAAGCGAGGCGAAACTACAACAGCCATCGTAGGTAAGGCAGGAGATACAATCACCATTGATGCTACTACTGCTGGAAAAGTTGTATCTGCCACTGAAGTTGTCTCCGGCCCTGTTGGCTCCACCAGCGGTCTTGATGTCACCACCCACGACGGCGCTGAGTCTGCTATGACAAGCGTTCAGAACGCTATCGACAAGGTAAGCACCCAGCGTGCCACCCTCGGTGCTGTTCAGAACCGTCTCGAGCACACCATCGCAAACCTCGACAACGTTTCTGAGAACACCCAGTCTGCTGAGTCACGTATCCGTGATACAGATATGGCCAAGGAGATGGTTCAGTACTCCAAGAATAATATCCTCGCTCAGGCAGGACAGTCAATGCTGGCTCAGGCTAACCAGAGTAATCAGGGAGTGCTTTCTCTCCTTCAGTAACTCATTTACCAGTTTATGGTTATACAAAAAGGCTCCGGGAATCCGGAGTCTTTTTTATGTTTTTGCCTTGTACCTTTATCGAATTTATGTTTGATTTCTATTGAAAAAAAAGCTGATACATGTTAAACTGTATTTAGCAAACAGATATCAGTAAGAGGAGAAAGCTATGACAGACGTGAACAGACAGTACAAGGACAGACTTTTCAAATTTATCTTCGGTAACGAAGCGAATAAGGAGTGGACGCTCTCGCTTTATAATGCGATCCACAAATCACACTATGACAACCCTGATGACATATCGTTTAATACGATTGAGGACGCTGTCTACATGGGTATGAAGAATGATGTCTCCTATATCATCTGTTTTCAGATGGAGCTCTGGGAGCATCAGAGCACATTCAACCCGAACATGCCGATGAGATTCTTCATCTACTCCGGCCGGCTGTATGAGAAGTATATCAGGAACAGCGATTACTTCGCCTACAGCAGCTCATTGCAGAAGCTCCCGAGGCCTAAATGTGTCTGCTTCTACAACGGAACCCAGGAACAGCCTGAGAAACAGGTATTGCGCCTGAGCGATGCATATGATGGAGACGGCGACATCGAGGTCTGTGTCACCATGTACAATATCAACTACGGTAAAAACAAGGCCATGATGGAGGCCTGCAAGCCACTCCATGAGTACGCATGGCTTGTCGATACCGTTCGTGATAATCAGTCCAGGATGGATGATCTTGATGCCGCGGTGGACGCAGCGATAGATGCGATGCCGGATAGCTTCATGATAAAGTCATTCCTTATGGACAACAGAAGTGAGGTGAAGAATATGTTTCTGACAGAGTACGATCAGGAAAAGGTTCTTAAACAGGGAAAGCAGGAGGCACTTAACGAGGGGAGGAAGATAGGATTGAAAGAGGGTATGCAAAAAGGCAGGGAAGAAGTACAGATTGAAGTGGCCACTGATATGCTTAAGGAGGGCGGTCAGTCGGTTTCATTCATCTCCAGGATCAGCAGATTGCCGGAATCGGCGGTCAGAAAACTCGCTTCGCAGCTTAATATCACAGTGCTTTGATCTGCCTGTGAGTTGATTATCGGCACAAAGAGACGCTAAATCAAAGGGCTTCGCTTATTCGCGCAGCCCTTTAATCCATAAGCTTTTATTAAACTTATAAAAGACTTTCAAAATGTAGCCACATGCAGCTTGAATAGCCAGCTACCTTTTTTTGAGATAAGAATCATTAACCCGGAACAGATGATCAAAAATATATTCGCTAAGAAATCGGATCGAATTAAGACTAGTGCCTCTACTCAGCATTGCTCAGTCCCCCCCTCAGAAATAACAACACTCATTATCCTAAAACCACTTCCGGATAACTTCCTCTATAGTCTGACCTCTGATCCTTCATCCTTCTACAATACGAACATCCGTCACATTCCTCTTCTCCGTCGAAAACACCACGCCGACCTTATACAGCTTTCTGCTGTCAGCTGAGTAGGAAATAGTATATCCCTTTTCATCGATCTGCCTGATCGCATCCTCTACCGGAGCATCCAGCTTGAACTCGAATACATAGATGTAGTCAGGTGTCTTTACCACACAGTCGGCGCGGCCTGTTGCCATATGCACCTCACACTGGGTATAGGCTCCCATGAGTGAAAGGATGAGGTAGAGCTGTCTCGACCATTCGCCCTCGTAGACAGGGGTCTTCCCTTCCGGATAGGGAATTGAGGCAAAGAGGGATCTGATTCGGGTAATAAAGGAATCCGGTTTACCGGCTCTAAGATCCATAAGCATACTTCTAAGCGAAGCAGGATTCTCCTCCTCCGACTGCCCTAGCACGGAAGGAACAAGCGAGTCAAAAAAGCCGTACTTAACCTCATTATTTGGCAGCTTCAGTGTATAGAGCCTGAACTCCCGGTCATAGTCACAGATAGTAAGGTAACCTGACTGATAGAACAGTGGGATTGGATCAGGATCATCTACCCGATAATTCATCAGAGCGGATTCTGTCGCCACGACTCCTTCCGAAAGCTTATACAGAGGCATACGTGATGTCTCTAGCTTCTTTATCAGGATATCAGGAGTCCCGGTCTCGAACCAGTAGCTGCCGAAATCCCGCCTATGAAACGCACTCAGAAGAGAAAAAGGATTATATACCCCTGTCCCGTCCGCGGAGAAATGGTATCCATCGTACATTTTGGCCAGCTCTGACAGGCATTCTTCGTGCGGAAGATTCTGTTTATGGGCCAGTTCCTCTATCTCCGGCCCGAAATTATCCTCAAGCTCATCCTCCGTGATTCCGCAGATCCCTGAATACTCATCATCCATTGAGATATCGCTGAGCTGATTCAAATCCGAAAAGATCGACACTTTAGAGAACTTCGTAACTCCTGTAAAGAACACGAACTTCAGATATCCGTCCATGTCCTTGAGCACGGAGAAAAAGCCCTTGTAGAGCTGCCTGTTTTCCTCTTCCTGCTTTGTATTAGAGATCATCGTGGACAGAAGCGGCTTGTCATACTCATCCACAAGCACAACGACCTGTCTGCCGGTCTTTTCATAAAGACACTGTATGAGATTTTTGAACCTGACAGGAAGCGTTTCTCCCGTGACCCTTTCTTTATCAAGGCCATAGCGTACGATGCATCCATCTATCACATTTCCAAGGGTATCTGACAGGCCTACAGGTGAATTATAGTCCCCGCCTGACAGATAGAATGATATGATCGGATACTTAGCCCAGGCATACCCTCCCTTTTCATTTTCCTTTTCTTCGATATAGAGCCCAGTAAAAAGCTCCCTTTCTCCGGAAAAGTAGCTCTCAAGCGTAGAGATGAACAGACTCTTCCCGAACCTCCTCGGTCGGGAGAGAAAATAGCTCTTGGAAGAATTGATAAGCTTCCAGATATACATGGTCTTATCCACATATAAAAAGTTTTTTGTCCTTATATCCTTAAAGCTCTGTATCCCAACGGGAAGACGTCGTGCCATAGGTATTACCTCCTGATTCCTAATCCCTGCTTTCTTCCACCTCATAATCCACTACATTCCTCTTCTCCGTCGAAAACACTACTCCTACCTTGTACAGTTTTCTGCTGTCTGCAATGTATGGTATGGTATAGCCCTTATCGTCTATCTGCTTCATGGCTTCCTCTACCGGAGCATCCAGCTTGAACTCGAATACATAGATGTAGTCAGATGTCTTTACCACACAGTCGGCGCGACCTGTTGCCATATGCACCTCACACTGGGTATAGGCTCCCATGAGCGAAAGGACGAGGTAGAGTTGTCTCGACCATTCGCCCTCGTAGACAGGGGTCTTTCCTTCCGGATAGGGAATTGAGGCGAAAAGAGATCTGATACGGGTAACAAAGGAATCCGGTTTACCGGCTCTAAGATCCATAAGCATACTTCTAAGCGAAGCAGGATTCTCCTCCTCCGACTGCCCTAGCACGGAAGGAACAAGCGAGTCAAAAAAGCCGTACTTAACCTCATTATTTGGCAGCTTCAGTGTATAGAGCCTGAACTCCCGGTCATAGTCACAGATAGTAAGGTAACCTGACTGATAGAACAGTGGGATTGGATCAGGATCATCTACCCGATAATTCATCAGAGCGGATTCTGTCGCCACGACTCCTTCCGAAAGCTTATACAGAGGCATACGTGATGTCTCTAGCTTCTTTATCAGGATATCAGGTGTCCCGGTCTCGAACCAGTAGCTGCCGAAATCTTCTTCATCAAATGCATTTAGAAGTGAAAACGGATTATATACTCCAATCGAACCGGCAGAAAAATGGTATCCATCGTACATTTTTGCCAGCTCAGACATGCATTCATCATGAGTCATTCCCTGTGCTGAAGTCAGTGCCCCTATCTCAGGTTCAAAGGCCTCTGTAAGTTCACCCTCTGTTATGCCGCAGATACCGGAATATCTCTTATCCATAGAGATATCCTTCAACTGATTCAGATCCGAAAAGATCGACACTTTAGAGAACTTCGTAACTCCTGTAAAGAACACAAACTTCAGATATCCGTCCATGTCCTTGAGCACGGAGAAAAAGCCCTTGTAGAGCTGCCTGTTCTCCTCTTCCTGCTTTGTATTAGAGATCATCGTGGACAGAAGCGGCTTGTCATACTCATCCACAAGCACGACGACCTGTCTGCCGGTCTTTTCATATAGTTTTCTTATGATATTCTCAAAACGTCCTGATAGATCAGAGTCATAATATTTAAGCCCGTATTTTTCTTCAACCACATCAAGGGCCTGAGACAGCTTGATCCCAAGGCCTTCTGGTGTATTATACTGTCCTCCTGACAGATAGAATGATATGATCGGATACTTAGCCCAGGCATCTGCTCCCTTTTCATTTTCTTTTTCTTCGATATAGAGTCCTTTGAAAAGTTCTTTTTCCCCAGAAAAATAGCTCTCAAGCGTAGAGATGAACAGGCTCTTTCCGAACCTCCTCGGGCGGGAAAGGAAATATGAAAGACCGCTGTTTGCCAGATCCCAGACATACCTGGTCTTGTCCACATATACATAGCCGTTCTCTCTTATATTTTTGAAGTTCTGTTTACCAATAGGAAGACGTCGTGCCATAGGTATTACCTCCTGATTCCTAATCCCTGCTTTCTTCCACCTCATAATCCACTACATTCCTCTTCTCCGTCGAAAACACCACACCGACCTTATACAGCTTTCTGCTGTCAGCTGAGTAGGAAATAGTATATCCCTTTTCATCGATCTGCCTGATCGCATCCTCTACCGGAGCATCCAGCTTGAACTCGAATACATAGATGTAGTCAGATGTCTTCACCACACAGTCGGCGCGGCCTGTTGCCATATGCACCTCACACTGGGTATAGGCTCCCATGAGTGAAAGGATGAGGTAGAGCTGTCTCGACCATTCGCCTTCGTAGACAGGGGCCTTCCCTTCCGGGTAGGGGATTGAGGCGAAAAGAGATCTGATACGGGTAATAAAAGAATCCGGTTTGCCGGCTCTAAGATCCATAAGCATACTTCTAAGCGAAGCAGGATTCTCCTCCTCCGACTGCCCTAGTACAGAAGGGACAAGCGAGTCAAAAAAGCCGTACTTAACCTCATTATTTGGCAGCTTCAGTGTATACAGCCTGAACTCCCGGTCATAGTCACAGATAGTAAGGTAACCTGACTGGTAGAAAAGAGGGATGGGATCAGGATCATCTACCCGATAATTCATCAGAGCGGATTCTGTCGCCACGACTCCTTCCGAAAGCTTATACAAAGGCATCCGTGATGTCTCTAGCTTCTTTATCAGTATATCAGGTGTCCCGGTCTCGAACCAGTAGCTGCCGAAATCTTCTTCATCAAATGCATTTAGAAGCGAAAACGGATTATATACTCCGATCGAACCGGCAGAAAAATGGTATCCATCGTACATTTTTGCCAGCTTTGACATGCATTCATCATGAGTCATTCCCTGTGCTGAAGTCAGTGCCCCTATCTCAGGTTCAAAGGCCTCTGTAAGTTCATCCTCTGTTATGCCGCAGATACCGGAATATCTCTTATCCATAGAGATATCCTTCAACTGATTCAGATCCGAAAAGATCGACACTTTAGAGAACTTCGTAACTCCTGTAAAGAACACGAACTTCAGATATCCGTCCATGTCCTTGAGCACGGAGAAAAAGCCCTTGTAGAGCTGCCTGTTTTCCTCTTCCTGCTTTGTATTAGAGATCATCGTGGACAGAAGCGGCTTGTCATACTCATCCACAAGCACAACGACCTGTCTGCCGGTCTTTTCATAAAGACACTGTATGAGATTTTTGAACCTGACAGGAAGCGTTTCTCCCGTGACCCTTTCTTTGTCAAGGCCATAGCGTACGATGCATCCATCTATCACATTTCCAAGGGTATCTGACAGGCCTACAGGTGAATTATAGTCTCCGCCTGACAGATAGAATGATATGACAGGATACTTAACCCAGGCATCCTCTTCCTTCTCATTTTCCTTTTCTTCGATATAGAGTCCAGTAAAAAGCTCCCTTTCTCCGGAAAAGTAGCTCTCAAGCGTAGAGATGAACAGACTCTTCCCGAACCTCCTCGGGCGGGAGAGAAAATATGAAAGACCGCTGTTTACCAGATTCCAGACATACCTGGTCTTGTCCACATATACATAGCCGTTCTCTCTTATATTCTTGAAGTTCTGTTTACCAATAGGAAGACGTCGTGCCATAGGTATTACCTCCTGATTCCTAATCCCTGCTTTCTTCCACCTCATAATCCACTACATTCCTCTTCTCCGTCGAAAACACTACTCCTACCTTGTACAGTTTTCTGCTGTCTGCAATGTATGGTATGGTATAGCCCTTATCGTCTATCTGCTTCATGGCTTCCTCTACCGGAGCATCCAGCTTGAACTCGAATACATAGATGTAGTCAGATGTCTTTACCACACAGTCGGCGCGGCCTGTTGCCATATGCACCTCACACTGGGTATAGGCTCCCATGAGCGAAAGGATGAGGTAGAGTTGTCTCGACCATTCGCCCTCGTAGACAGGGGTCTTCCCTTCCGGATATGGGATTGAGGCGAAAAGAGATCTGATACGGGTAACAAAGGAATCCGGTTTACCGGCTCTAAGATCCATAAGCATACTTCTAAGCGAAGCAGGATTCTCATCCTCCGACTGCCCTAGTACAGAAGGGACAAGCGAGTCAAAAAAGCCGTACTTAACCTCATTATTTGGCAGCTTCAGTGTATACAGCCTGAACTCCCGGTCATAGTCACAGATAGTAAGGTAACCTGACTGGTAGAAAAGAGGGATGGGATCAGGATCATCTACCCGATAATTCATCAGAGCAGATTCTGTCGCTACGACTCCTTCCGAAAGCTTATACAGAGGCATCCGTGATGTCTCTAGCTTCTTTATCAGGATATCAGGTGTCCCGGTCTCGAACCAGTAGCTTCCGAAATCCCGCCTATGAAACGCACTCAGAAGAGAAAAAGGATTATATACCCCTGTCCCGTCCGCGGAGAAATGGTATCCATCGTACATTTTGGCCAGCTCTGACAGGCATTCTTCGTGCGGAAGCTTCTGTTTATGGGCCAGTTCCTCTATCTCCGGCCCGAAATTATCCTCAAGCTCATCCTCCGTGATTCCGCAGATCCCTGAATATTCATCATCCATTGAGATATCGCTGAGCTGATTCAAATCCGAAAAGATCGACACTTTAGAAAACTTCGTAACTCCTGTAAAGAACACAAACTTCAGATATCCGTCCATGTCCTTGAGCACGGAGAAAAAGCCCTTGTAGAGCTGCCTGTTTTCTTCTTCCTGCTTTGTATTAGAGATCATCGTGGACAGAAGCGGCTTGTCATACTCATCCACAAGCACTACAACCTGGCGACCGGTCTTTTCATACAGTTTTCTTATGATATTCTCAAAACGTCCTGATAGATCAGAGTCATAATATTTAAGCCCATATTTTTCTTCAACCACATCAAGGGCCTGAGACAGCTTGATCCCAAGGCCTTCTGGTGTATTATACTGTCCTCCTGACAGGTAGAATGATATGATCGGATACTTAGCCCAGGCATCCTCTCCCTTTTCATTTTCCTTTTCTTCGATATAGAGCCCAGTAAAAAGCTCCCTTTCTCCGGAAAAGTAGCTCTCAAGCGTAGAGATGAACAGACTCTTCCCGAACCTCCTCGGGCGGGAGAGAAAATAGCTCTTGGAAGAATTGATAAGCTTCCAGATATACATGGTCTTATCCACATATAAAAAGTTTTTTGTCCTTATATCCTTAAAGCTCTGTATCCCAACGGGAAGACGTCGTGCCATAGGTATTACCTCCTGTCATGATGATGTCATCTCCATATATTATATATCTGATGCGGTTTTTTCTCAATCACAAGACCTGAATGCCGGAGACTCCTCTCTGACAAATAAAAGCTTCGGTTCTCAGGAGTCTTTTTAATGTTTTTTGAGTTTTAGTTTCCCAAAAATATGTTTGACTTTTCTTGAAAAGTAAGGAAAATAATGCTACACTTCATAAAAAGGGGCGCAAGGTCAAAGGAGGTCAGAAGGTTGAAGCATGGATACAGTCATGTCTCTCATGACTTTTCACCAGTTTATGATAATAATAGCACGGTACTGATCCTGGGAAGCTTTCCATCTGTTAAGTCCAGAGAGGAGCATTTCTATTATGGAAATCCCAAGAACCGCTTCTGGGATGTGCTGTCTTCTCTTACCGGATGTCCTCGGCCACAGTCTATTAATGAAAAGACTGCTTTTTTGCTCTCTCATGGCATAGCGGTCTGGGATGTGATAAAAAGCTGCGATATCATCGGCTCAAGTGACAGCAGTATAAGAAATGTAGTGGCAAATGATATCTCAATTATTCTAGGATCAGCGGACATCCGCCTGATCTGTGGCAATGGGGCTACCGCCTGCCGATTGTATGACAGGTTCATTCTGCCTGACACCGGGATAGAGATCCACCGTCTGCCGTCCACAAGTCCTGCGAATGCAGCTAGAGACCTTGATTCGCTTGTTCACGACTGGGGAGAGACCATATCCCGGTTACTGAGATAGACTTCGATCCAGGCCGAAATATATTACAAAGCAATTTACAGAAGCAGCATATATTTACACAATCGTATAGGATTTCCTTTACATAACGCAAGAAACCGGCGTTATGTAAAGGGAATCTTTTTTACTTTTTCATGCATAACACCATACCAGAAAGTTGCATTCCACATACATTCAGGTAATAATCCGCTGACGAGACATCTCATGTGCACTAGGATGACGAGGCGGTGGTTATTATATGAATAGAAGACATGGGAACGGACTTCCCACAATGACAACCAGTTTTTATTACACGGAGGTAATATTATGGTAGTACAGCACAACATGCAGGCAGCGAACTCAAATCGTATGCTTGGAATCACAACAAGCGCACAGGCTAAGAGCACAGAGAAGCTTTCTTCCGGATACAAGATCAACAGAGCAGCTGATGATGCAGCAGGACTTGCTATTTCTGAGAAGATGAGATCTCAGGTACGCGGACTTGACAGAGCCTCAACCAACGCTCAGGACGGAATCTCAGTAGTACAGACAGCTGAGGGTGCCCTTAACGAAGTACATTCAATGCTTCAGAGAATGAATGAGCTCGCTACACAGGCTGCTAACGATACTAATACCACAAGTGATCGTGATCAGATTCAGCTCGAGCTTAATCAGCTTACTTCAGAGATCGACCGTGTATCATCTACTACACAGTTCAATACAATGAACCTTCTTGATGGATCATTCTCAAGCAAGAACCTTCAGGTGGGCTCTCTGTCAGGCCAGAACATCACTATCACGATCAGTGATATGAGTGCTACAGGAATTGGTGTTTCTGCGAATGGTGGCGCACTTTCTGTTTCCACAAACGCAGCTGCAGGTGATGCAATGAGCAAGTATCAGGCAGCAATCGATACGATCTCTACTCAGAGAGCTACTCTCGGTGCTGTCCAGAACAGACTTGAGCATACGATCGCAAACCTTGACAACGTATCTGAGAACACTCAGTCAGCTGAGTCACGTATCCGTGATACAGATATGGCTAAGGAGATGGTACAGTACTCCAAGAACAATATTCTTGCTCAGGCTGGCCAGTCAATGCTCGCACAGGCAAACCAGAGTACTCAGGGAGTACTTTCACTCCTTCAGTAATCCGGACCTGTTACAAAGCAATAGTGCACATCTCAGGCTTTGGGGAAGGACGGATCCGGCGAGAAGCCGGGTCCGTTTCTTATAAAAGAGAGCATGTATGAGATACGAAGGCGTGGCAAAGGGAAGGAGAACTGATGCCAGAGATGAATGAGAGACCGGTACTGTCGATATCCCTTCTTTGTTCTGGAAGGAATATAGATGAAGCAGGGAAATGTCTTGAATCGATAAAGGCTATAAGAGAACAGATACCTTCCGAGATCATAATAGTGGATACCGGCTGTGGCAGAGAGGCCAGGGCTCTTATAGAGGACTATGCCGACAGGATAGTGGACTTTACCTGGTGCGATGACTTTGCAGCAGCACGTAATGCAGGCCTTGACTACTGCAGCGGCGACTGGTTCATGTTCATAGATGATGATGAATGGTTTACAGATACTGATGAGCTTATAGATTTCTTTGCTTCCGGCGGCTACAAGGACTACGACAGAGCTCAGTATATTATCAGGAATTTCACCAGGACAGACGGCTCGGCTTACTCCGATACCTGGTCTACAAGGCTTGTAAGGAGGGTAGCAGAGCTTAGATTCATAGGAAAGGTCCACGAATACCTAGCTCCTCAGGGTATAAAGGAGGCAAAGATAAAGAGCATGATCCTTCACTATGGATATGCTCATGCCACTCCAGAGGACGTGTTCCGAAAGGCCAGAAGGAATATACCACTGCTTCTGGAGATGACCCTTGAAGTTCCTGATGATGGTCATTATCCTGCCCAGCTGATTCAGGAGTACAGGAATGTACATGATTACAGCAGCATGGAGACACTGTCTCTTTCATGGATAAGGAGGCTTTATGATATAGACAGTCCGGCTGCTTCGGTTCTGCGGCCTGATTTCTATGAGGGTGTGATGATAGCTGAGCTGGCTACCTATGACTATGACGGCGCGACCGAGCATGTAAATGAATTCCTTTCAGATGACAGATATTCAGAGAAGTGCCGGAGCGGTCTATATTACTATGCTATGCAGGCATACTGGGGCAAGAAGGATTATTTCAATACATTTATTTATGCACAGAAATATATAGAGGACTATGACAGGATAAGCGCAGAGGAGGATGTGACTGTAGATGATCTGACCTTCATGTGCGGGAATATCTTCGATCTGGAGAAGATTGCGTGTGCGATATGTCAGCTTATAGATTCAGGAGTCAGATGTGGAAACATACAGGCTCTCCATGATTATTTTGACAGATTTGACCTCGCAAATACGACTAAGCTTGCGATCATCTTTTGCGAGGGAGTCACTTATGCCCTCATGAACTATGACTATGACGAGCGCTTTAGTGGCTATGTGAAGGAAATGTGCTCTCATCCACTGCTTGTGGGACTTCTGGTTAAGGATGCACAGGATGCCGAGAAGGATGAGAAAAAGGGCTTTGACCGCCTTTGCCAGGTATATGCGGGAACTGGTCTGGATTCGGATATCTATCTTATATATCTGCAGATCCTGTTCTTTAGAGGGCAGCATGACAAAGAGGCGGAGGAGAAGCTGTATCGGCTGATATTTGCCAGGGTTTCTAATTTCTGCGATATGGATAAGAAGCTCTGGGATATAGCGGATGAGGATCAGATAGACATTGGATCTATGATCTCTTCAATCCCCTTCAGCAGGTTCAAGAAGGGAGTAGATCATTTCTTCGAGGAGAATATCTGCGAGCACAGAGAAAGGCTTGGAAGAGTCATTTCACTGGCAGATAAGACATCTGGAATCAGGTCCGATTATCTGAGACTTAAGGGTAAGGAGCTGACACTTCTGGAAGCAGATCAGAAGAGCATAGCAGGGGCAATGAATGATTTTACAAGCCAGACTGTGAATTTCTATATAGGTATTTACAGGCCGGAGATATTTACAGAAGATACGTCAGTGCTACCGGAGGACGGAGCCTTTTCGATAGAGTTTGTAAAGCTTGCAAGCTCGGAGGGAGCATATAAGCCGGCTGATTATATCAGGGCACTTATGGAATGTGCGGAGCTTTATCCAGAGCTTTCTCCTGCTGTGAAAAAATATGTCGAATGGTATGGAGAGGCCAAAAAACAGGCTCTCATGAAGCAGATGTAGAACGGAGATCATATGGATCAGAAGATGAAAATGGCAGAGCAGTTTGCTCTTATTGTGCAGAAAGGTATGACAGGCGATGCGGATGAGATGCTTCGCGAGCTTAAAAAAAGCGTAGCGCCAGACGATTATCTCTCGGAGGATCTCTGCGTTACGGCAGCCTATCTCTACAACAGGCTTGGGGATAAGGATGAGGAGCTCTATTATCTCTCGAAGGGGATGCTTATAAATCCAGAGAGCCCATCTCTTTTCGTATCCCTTGCAGACCATTATGCAGGTATAAATCCGGTCCAGGAGCTGATCTGCCTCTATCAGGCAGGCTTCTATGCGAAAAAGTATGGCGATGAGGAAAAAAGGGCTCTGATAGAACAGATCACAGCAGCTCTAATAAAACACGGCGTTTCAGTTCCCAGGACCTCGTTCGTCATTCTTTCTTATAACACAAAAGAATATATCGAGCAGTGCCTTAACAGTATAAGAGATACAGTGCCAGATGACAGGGCCGAGATCGTGGTAGTAGACAATGCCTCGACCGATGGCAGCCTTGACTATCTGCGCTCTCTTGATTACATCACTCTGGTCGAGAATCAGGAGAATCATGGCTTCCCGGGAGGCTGCAATGACGGCATTGCTGCCTGCTCAGAGGGAAATGATATATATCTCCTGAATTCGGATACCATACTTTCGCCCAACTCACTTTTCTGGCTGAAAATCGGCCTCTATGAAAATGACAATATTGGAAGCAGTGGAAGCGTCACAAATTATGCTGCTAATAGGCAGAGTATATATGATCCGTCCTGGAAGAGCCTTGAGGACTATCTGTCTTTTGGCAGAAGGAATAATATTGCCCTTCAGTATCCATATATTTACAAGACCTTCCTGATAGGCTTTTCACTTCTACTGAAAAGAACTGCCCTTGAAGTCACAGGGACGCTTGACGAGAGATTCAATCCAGGCAACAGTGAGGATGTGGATCTGGGCTTTCGGATGCTTAAGGCTGGATATCTGAATGTATTGTGTACGAACAGCTTCGTATTCCACTATGGCAGCAAGTCCTTCGAGCAGCTGCAGAAGAGCGGTCAGATTTATAATGATCTGCTTGATATAAATGAGACAAAGCTTCATGACAAGCTGGGCTTTGATCCCTGGGCATATCATCATTACAGGAATGATATAGTGGATGAGATGACGGCTGAGCGGGATGAACCGGTCAGGGTCCTTGAGATCGGGACAGGTATGGGAGCCACTGCTTCCCTTATCAGAAGCCGTTTCCCGAACTGTGAGTATACAGGTATAGAAAGAAATGAGACTATAGCTTCCTATGCAAAAGCCTTCGGAAGGGTCTATGCGGTTGATGCAGAGGAAGCTGATCTGTCAGAGATCGCCGGAGATAAAGGCTATGACTATGTGATCCTTGGAGATACGCTTGGATGCTTCAGGAATCCGAAAGCCATGCTTGATAAGATAGCTGGAATTCTTAAGAAAAGGGGTCGCCTTATAATAAGTATCCCGAACGTGCGTCACTGGTCGGTTCTTCTTCCTCTTATAAATGAGGACAGGTTCTCCTATGGAGCTGATGTTATATTGTCTCAGGATACAGTAAGGCTTTTTACTGAAAATGAGGCAGCCAGACTGATTTCAGGAGCAGGCTTTTCTATCAGGAATATAAAGAGAAATATAGCAGGAGAGCTTGAAGAGGATGACAGAAAGGAGCTTAAGTCGATAGCGCAGCTTTCCGGAGGAGATCTGAATGATTTCCTTGCCAGGCAGTATATCTTTACCGCGGAGAAGAGCAATGGATGACAGGAAGATAGCCTTTATCATCTGTACGAATGACAGGCTTCTGCTTGACGAGTGTCTTATGTATCTTGGCATGCTTAGGATCCCGGAAGGGTTTTCTACTGATGTGATAACTATTACAGATGCTCCTGGAATGTGTGCCGGATACAATGCGGCGATGAGAGATTCTGATGCGAGATACAAGATCTATATGCATCAGGATGTCTTTATTACCGACAGGGATTTCCTTTCGAAGCTTCTTTTGATATTTGATTCCGACAGCCGTATAGGAATGGTCGGAATGGTAGGAGCAGTAAGACTTGATACCACAGGGATAATGTGGGAGATGCCCCGTGTAGGAAATCTGAGGACAGATAAGATAGATCATATGGACTTCGGCTTTCATGAGGATCAGATAATAGACTGCGACTGTGTCGACGGGCTCCTTATCGCTACCTGCCATGATATACCATGGAGAGAGGATATCTTCACGGGCTTCCATTTCTATGATATATCGGAGTCGATGGAGTTTAAGAAACGTGGCTTAAGGGTCGTGGTAAAGGATGTGGCGGATGATGGCATAGTCCATGATGACGGAGTGGTGAATATGTTTTCATATGAACCCTGGAGAGAGGCCTTCGTAGAGGAATACAGGGAGATGCTTTCTGCTGTGGGATACAGAGCCTCACATGGACTTCCGAGTGATCTTACGCACTTTAAGAGCCTCTATGAGAAAAGAGACCTGTATTTCGGAATCTATGACAGTCTGAGTTCATTTATGGACAAGGCAATCGCAGCTCATGATATCGATCGGTGTCTGATATTTATCAGAATGGTTGAAGCCGAGCTTGTAGTATGCAATCAGTCCGACAGAATAGTAACCCTTTACTATATAGCACAGATTGCATATTTGGAAAGACTTGCAGGTGAGGAGAAGTGCTTTATATCAGATGTGTCCTCAGCCGATGCCGCGATATATAAGTACAGGACGGCAAGGCTGATGTTTATCAGGCTGAGGCTTGGTGCGCCTCCTTTATATCAGAAGGAAGCAGAGGAATTCCTGACAAGGGAAATCTCTTCCACCGCAAGAAAGCACATAAGCGATCTGGTCGACAGAAGGCTTGGCATAGAATAATAAAAGCAAACCATTGCTCACAACACGAAGGTCTTTTCTGGTCATCGCCAGGGGCGTGTCAGAAAGACTCAGTGAAGATAGAAAGAGAATGAACGGGAAGGCCATAAGGCCCTTCCGGTGGCGGAGCATGGGATTTTGGAATTGAAAAAGTATGATAGGGGTTACATATGAGGAAAAGATTCTTTTGCACTCGAATGTATATGTGACTGGCTGTCAGGACTTTTTGAGAGAAGCTGAACAGATGATAATGGGAAAGATTTTATGGAAACAGAAGTAAAATTTCAAAATACATACAAGACCGATATAGACCTGAAGGTTACTGAGGATGGACGAGACTATTATTGTCTGACTATTGGAAAAAACAGCTATATATCAGGAATGTCCATCGATTCCGGTGCTGCAAGGTCTCATATCACTATTGGCAGATATACTTCAATCTCAAAAAGAGTAGTCATAGAGATCGGACTTAATCATGACCATCATCTGGCCTCCAATTTTCCGTTCAGGGATTTTGATCCTGACATTGATCCAAAGTATATGGATATCAATCACTACTATGAGAATAACAGCTACCATATCATAATAGGAAATGATGTCTGGATCGGCGAAGGTGTAAGGATCCTTGGAGGAGTGCACATAGGAAACGGAGCTGTGATCGGAATGGGTGCCGTGGTCACGAAGGATGTGCCGCCATATGCGGTAGTGGTCGGAAACCCAGCAAGAGTAGTAAAATACCGGTTTGATCAGGATACTATTGAGAGGATGCAGCAGATCAGATGGTGGAACTGGGATGATCAGCTGATTCAAAAGAGACAGCCTGAGATGGATGATCCTTTAAGCTTTGCGCTGAAATACTCTGATGACAAACAACTGGAACGAACAGTAGTAAAAAGCGATAACCCGGTTTTCTATTATGTGCTGGATGCTGATTCTGCAGCTCCGCTGTGGGATAAGGTGCTGTCCTCGTTTATGAAGGCGTATAAGAATAATGCATCTATGACACTGTTAATAGATGTACCTGATAGAATTGCATCACTTACTTCAGCAGAAGGGATCAATGCGCTGTTGGACAGATGTGCTGGCGAGTGCGCCGGACTCTATATAAGAAAAGGCGGGGATGGACACGACTACAGTGATCTCATTCGCTCAGATATCTATGTGGCCGGGACTGATGTTTTCGCACTTCCTCTGATCGATACAGCTTTAAGCACCGGAATAGAGATAAGGTCGGCTTGTGACTATCAGTCAGGGCTTTTTTGTCCTCCGGAAAAAGATCCCTTTAAAAGACAGGATAAGCCCTTGGTAAGCATCTGTATTCCGACATATAACAGAGCATCACGTCTAAGAGAAACTCTTGAATCTATCATATCCCAGCCGGAGTTTAGGGCGGGAAAGGTGGAGGTGGTTATTTCTGATAACTGCTCTGTGGATGAGACCGAGAGAATAGCAAGAAGGTACAGTGAGACTTTTAAAGGAGTGAAGTATTTCAGAAACGAGAGTCAAGTCCACGGTGATAATTTCAAGTTGGCACTGATTAGAGCCTCAGGCAGACTAAGAAAGCTCAATAATGACACGGCTGTTCATCGTCCGGGAAGTCTTTCTTACATCTGTGCGATAGCAGAAAAATATGAGATTATCCGTCCAGTAATCTTTTTCGGCAATACTGAGCGTGGAGGATGCGAGGATATCATCATAAGTCCAGAGCAGTTCATCAGGATAAATTCCTTTGGGATTACTTGGATAGGAGCCTTTAGTGTGTGGGATGATGATATCGCAGACTTTAGAGAGGACAAGAATGTAAATGCTCTCTGGCAAACAGAAAAGCTGGTTTCACTTATGCATAAAAGGAAGGCAGCGGTATCTGCTAATAAGACATTAATCGACAGCCGCCTGGTCAAAAAGGATTATGGGGATACCCTTTGGCAGATTTTCTATGAAGAATTCTTTGATATCATAGGTTCTGATATATCACCGGACACCAGAGAGCAGATAGAGAAGGACCTTTTGATGAATCATTTTCTGGTATATATCAGGCTTGCAGTATGTCATCCGGAGATATTCTCGCTGGATGTAGATGCCACTTTGAGAAGTATAAAAGGTCACTACCATAATAAGCCTTACTGGCAGGAGTTTCTGGATTTATATCACTCCATAACAGAGCCTAGGTAGCCAACAATATCTTGTGAAAAGTCATTTTCAGTTTACACAAAATACTTGACCATCCGAATGAAGTGATTTCATATATTAATGAGCTGGGCTATAAAACTTTTACTCTGCATGAGGGCAGACTGACAGAGGTCAAAGAAATCACGTAAGAGACCGAGGAGACGAATTTCTTTTTCGTGACCAGAGAACAGGAGACGATTATACTCAGATGAGGGATTTTCTAAAAAGCTCTGTGATAAGAGCTGACATGGAGGATATCTACTCCAGAGACATACCCATAAGACAGCTTTATCAATCATAAGACAGTCATGGTGACTGGAGCTTCGGGGATGCTTGCGAGCTATCTGATTTAAAAAGTGTCTGATTTTACGGAACCATTATACCTAAATGACCTTTCAACATTCATGTCATATCAATATATATTCGTATCAGAGAAGCCATCTGATAATCCTATGGGAAAAATAATATGAAGGCAATAGTAACAGGTGCTGCCGGATTCCTTGGCGCAAATCTTGTAGAAGAACTGGTAAAGAAAGACTACAAAGTAATCGCAGTAGTAAGAGCAGGTTCGGCACACAACAACAGAATAAGAAATCTCAAAGGAGTGAGACTGGTTGCAGCTGAACTGATCGAGTATGATAAGCTGCCTGAGCTGGTAGATGAGAACGCAGATATATTGTATCATCTGACATGGGGAGGAGGCAGTTCAGTTAGAGAGCAACAGATAAATATCTCAGCAACATTGGCAGCTGTTGAAGCTGCAGAACAGCTTGGATGCAGAAGATTTGTTGCGACCGGCTCACAGGCAGAGTATGGTGCACATCAGGAACTGATTACAGAAGAGACAACACCTCATCCGTTTACAGCGTATGGAGCTACGAAGCTCGCGGCAAATGTATTATCAAAAGTAAGGACAGAGGTGCTTGGAATTGATTGGATCTGGGACAGGGTGTTCAGCGTGTATGGCAAATATGAACCACACGGTCGGATGCTCCCAGATATGATAGAAGCCTTGCGACAGGGTGAGACATTTCATCTATCTGCATGCACGCAGAACTGGGATTATATCTTTTCAACTGATGCGGCAAAGGCTGTGATAGCAACAGGTGAAAGAGGAAAATCCGGAGAGATATATAATGTGACTACAGGAGAGTATCATCCTCTCAGATACTTCACAGAAATGGTGCATAAAGAGATTATAAAGAACGGCGAGCTGGAGTATGATGAAAACGAGCATCCGAAGGTATCTCTTCAGGCATCAGCAGACAAGATAATAAATGATACAGGGTGGAAACCTGAAGTAGAGTTTGATGATGGAATAAATAGGTACATAGAGTGGAAAATTGGCAGGTCTGTATAGTAAAAAAAGATAATAAAATAATAGATGCTGTCAAAGCTATTGACTCCAGCTGCGCGAAGATAGCACTGATTACAGATGACAATGGTGTTCTAGAGGGCGTTATAACAGACTATGATGTAAGGCAGGCACTTCTTAAAGGGAAATCATCTGATGAAGAAGTGACAAATATTATGTCAGCAAATCCGAAGACAATGGCTGATGATTCAACAGACGATGATATTCTTGCGTATATGAAAGATAGGAATGTTCGTCAGGTTCCATTGCTTGATAAGAACAGGAAGTTAGTGGGGCTAAAAATTCGGTCAGACTTCGATGAAAGTACGATAAGAAGGACAAATCCTGTTGTCATTATGGCGGGAGGCCTGGGGACCAGGCTCAGACCGCTGACAGATAATTGCCCGAAACCTCTTTTGAAGATAGGTGATAAGCCGATACTTGAAAGAATTCTCGAAAGTTTTATTCATGCAGGCTTTCGGAATTTTTTTATTTCGGTTAATTATAAGGCTGAGATGATTGAAGACTATTTCGGAGACGGGAGTCAATGGAATATCAAAATCAATTATCTGGAGGAGGATAAGCGGTTAGGAACAGCAGGAGCATTAAGTCTCTTGCCGGACAACTTGACAGAGCCCGTAATAGTGATGAATGGAGACCTGCTCACAAAGGTGGATTTCAGGCAGTTGCTTGATTTTCATTACAACAGAAAATCAGAGGCTACTATGTGTGTGAGGGAGTATAAGTATCAGATACCATATGGTGTTATCAATTTCAATGACTGGCGAATCGGAGAGATACAGGAAAAACCTATAGAATCTGCATTTGTAAATGCGGGCATATATGTATTGAATCCAGATGTGATACAGGCAATACCCAGTGATACTTATTATGATATGACAACATTGTTCAACAGTCTGATAGATGAAGACAGAAATGTGTTGGGATTTCCAATCAGAGAGTATTGGATGGATGTAGGACAGATGGATGATTTCAGAAAGGCAGGAACGGAGTTTCTATAATGGCAGATAGATTTATACCTTTATCAGTTCCTAACTTTGAGGGTAATGAAAAAAAATATGTAGATGATGCTGTAGAGCAGACATGGGTGTCTACAGGCGGTGCTTACATCACAGATATGGAAAAGAAGCTTGAGAAGTTTCTTCATGTGGAGAATGTTGCATGCTGCCAGAGCGGTACATCAGCTCTTCATCTGTCACTGGTTCAGATGGGAGTTCGGCCTGGAGATGTGGTGCTGGTGCCGCCAGTCACTTTTATCGCAGCAGTGAATCCGGTCAGATATCAGTTTGCAGAACCGGTATTTATAGACTGTGATGATGGCTTCTGTATGGATCCGGTGAAGCTCAGAGAATTCTGTGAAAATGAATGTACTTATGAAGATGGCCAGATTTTCTTTAATGAGAAAAAAGTCAAAGCCGTCGTCGTGGTTCACGTTTTTGGTAATATGGCAGATATGGAAGGTATAATGGATGTAGCTTCTGACTATCACTTGCAGGTACTTGAAGATGCCACAGAAGCATTAGGAACCAGATATACAGAAGGCAGATATGCAGGGAAGTATGCAGGTACTATCGGTGATTTTGGAGCGTTCAGTTTCAATGGCAATAAGATAATCACCACAGGTGGTGGCGGAGCCGTCACAGCCCGGGATTCCGAGACTGTAGACCATCTCAGGTATCTGTCCACTCAGGCAAAGAATGATCCGCATTACTATATTCACGATGAGATAGGATACAATTACCGGATGACAAATCTCCAGGCAGCGCTTGGAGCGGCACAGATGGAAGAGCTGCCAGAGTTCATAGAGAGAAAAAACAGAAACTATAATCTGTACAAAGAATTATTTGATGGATTCGAATTCGCCCATATGATGCCATTCAGGCAAGGAACGTATTCCAATCAGTGGTTCTATTCTCTGAATATAGACAGGGATAAAGTCAAAGTACCAATGTGTGATATAATCACGGAGCTTGAACGTCGAGGAGTCGGGACGCGTCCTATATGGGGACTCATCAATGAACAGAAGCCATACCAGAACTATTATACATATAAGCTGGAGAGGGCTCCGTATTATGCGGACAGGATACTGAATATCCCATGCAGCACGAACCTGACAGAAGATGATATAAGGTTTGTAATAGACAATATAAAAGAAGTATTAAAAGAATATGCTGGATCTTGATTCATTTATCTATAAATATGTTGTGAAACGACATCAGAGTATGTTTCTTACAGATATCAGAAATCATGAGGATGAATTGAAGGAAAAGATAAAGGGAAAGACAATGCTTGTGATAGGAGGAGCCGGATCCATAGGCTCTTCATTTATCAAGGCGGTACTTCCATTCAGACCTTCGTCTCTTATAGTGGTCGACATTAATGAAAATGCTCTGGCTGAGCTTACAAGAGATCTGAGATCCACAAAGGATATGTATGTCCCGGAAGAATATGTACCATATCCCATGGATTATGCATCTGATGTGTTTCAGAAGATGTTCAGATATCATAAGGGATTTGACATTGTAGCAAACTTTTCAGCACACAAGCATGTACGCTCGGAGAAAGATATATACTCAATTGAAGCACTTCTTCAGAACAATGTGCTTCATGCGAAGATACTGCTTGATCTGTTATCGGAATATCCACCAGAAGAATATTTCTGCGTATCAACAGATAAGGCGGCGGATCCTGTGAATATTATGGGAGCATCCAAGCGCATTATGGAGGACGTGATATTCAGTTATTCCGACAGGTTCCCTGTGAAGACCGCACGTTTCGCAAATGTTGCTTTTTCAAATGGATCACTACCTGCAGGATTTCTTGAAAGAATCAGGAAGAGGCAGCCTATATCAGCACCATACGATGTAAAGAGATATTTCGTATCACCTGAGGAATCAGGTCAGATCTGTATGCTTGCAGCGATGCTTGGGAATAACCGCGAGATATTTTTCCCTAAGCTCGATGAAGTACAGATGATGACGTTTGACAAGATAGCGCGTGATCTGTTGGCAGAGGAGGGATTCGAGGTACTGGAGTGTGCGTCTGATGAGGAGGCAATTGATAGGGCAGAGGGGTTGAAAAACGGTAGTCATCAGTACCCGGTTCATTTTGAAAAAACGGATACAAGTGGTGAAAAATCAACAGAAGAGTTTTTTACATCTGATGAAAAGACAGATATGAAGAGTTTTGAGTCACTTGGAGTGATTACAGATAAGAATATACCGGATAAGAACAGAATAGAATTATTATATAACAGACTTACAGACGCACTTGATAATGATAAAACTACTAAGAAAGAAGTGGTAGAAATAATGCATGAGTATCTACCTAATTTCAGACATATAGAGACTGGTAAAATGTTAGATTCGAGAATGTGAGTTATACTATTTACCGAAAAATGACTTGAAAATATAACAACGAGGTGATAGAATAAGGACAAAGGACGACGTAAGCAGGAGAAAATATGGCAGAACTCGGCAAAAGATTACAGGATATACGGAAAAAGACAGGCTTTACGCAGGAACAGGTTGCGGGCTTCCTCGGAGTGACACAGGCATACATCTCCCAGATAGAGAAGGGAGAGAGACAGATTCAGGTGGATCTGTTTGAAAAGATGGCTGCACTTTATGGAGTTGATGCAGCAGATGTAGAAAATGAACGTGAAGTAAGTCCTATCCGATTTGCGTTCAGGACGCAGGATATTGACCAGAATGACCTTGCCGCTATTGCGAATATAAGCAGGATAGCAGTTAATGAGCGCTTTATGACCAGATTGCTGGAGAATGACAATGGCAGAGATTGACAGACTTGAGCTGAATGCAAAGGCACAGGAACTACGTGAGAGCTTAGGTGAGGATGAAGAATCTCCGATAGATATCTTTACCATGGCAGCAGGTATAGAATCACTTACGACTGTTTTTTATCCGCTGGGTGATCACATCAGCGGTATCTGTATCAGGGAGAATGATGTCAGGGTGATTGCCATAAATTCCAGCATGTCATATGGACGGCAGAGATATACGGTTGCACATGAATTCTATCATCTGTATTACGATGGCGATGCAGGATTTAATGTATGTTCTAAGAGTTTTCAGACGAAAAGCATTATAGAGAAGTGTGCAGATCAGTTCGCGTCATATTTTCTGGCACCATATGGAGCTTTGAGAAGACTGACTGCTGATATCAGAAATAACGGGATAAATATATCTATAGATCAGGTGATCAGACTTGAGCAGTATTTCGGAATGAGTCATCAGGCAATGTTATGGAGACTTTATTCTGAGAATATAATCTCTAAATCTGAGATGAATACCCTGACGAAGTCTGTGATAAGAAATGCTCAGAGACTTGGATATGATACAAGGCTATACAGGCCGTCGACGAAGGGGGAATCGAGACGGACATACGGTCATTATATTAATCAGGTGGAGAGATTAGCTGATGGCGGAATTATTTCGAATGGTAAGAGAGAAGAGCTTCTGCTTGACGCATTTCGTGACGATCTGGTATTTGGTGATACCGGAAATGAGGGAGGGGTGCTGATTGACTGATGACTACTTCTTTGATACAGACTGTCTGTCAGCGTTTCTGTGGACAAATGGAGAAAGCATTCTTGAAAAGCTTTATCCACAAAAGATAATTCTGCCATCACAGGTGTATGATGAATTGAACAGAGTGCCCTTTCTTGTCAACAGAGTCAATATCATGCTGGCTAATGGTACTGCAAATGTTGAAAGTATGATTGCAGAAACAGATGAATATCGTGATTATGTGAAAATGATATCAGCACCTGATGAAGGTCATAAGATCATAGGTAAAGGTGAGGCGGCGGGTATCGCAATGGTAAAGGCAAGAGGTGGTATTCTCGCGAGTAATAATCTAAGAGATATCTCAGATTATGTTGATGAATTTCATCTGGCACATATCACCACTGGAGATATTCTCGTAGAGGCATATAACCAGGATATTATCACAGAGGATGAGGGGAGCCGGCTGTGGGCAGAGATGATAGAGAAACGGAGAATGCTGCCGACAGATACGTTTTCAGAGTACCTGAATAACAATAAAAAGTGATTATGGAAGATATAGTACTTGTGGGTTCTGGCGGTCATGCATGTGCTACTGATTATGCATCGAGGATAATAAGATATGGCCGTATTACACGAGATGAAGGAATAAAGCTCGTAAAGGAACATGATTCAAAATTAGATCCACTGTGCGTAAGAGATTTCTGTGAATTCAGAGGATATACAGAATCAGAATTCTGGAAAATCGTAGATAGTTTATATACCAGAGATATATTTGAGAAGAATGAAATTGGACAGTGGGTTTTGAGGGAACAACTACATTAAACTGGGGTATAACAAAAGTAATCAGAAAGATAAAAGGCATTTTCTATAGATATCAAGGAGTAGGCTTTAAGAATCTGCAGATATTGTTATTTGTAAATATAAGAAATATTGTATTGGTAAAGGAGTACATTATTAACTCAAACTTCGCAGTATAAAATACCGCGTAGCACCTTGAAAATTCAATAAAGAGTGACTTAAACCCGGCTTTTAGGCCGCTGATAGCTGTCGCCTCATTGCCGGTCGGAGT